>JAFXUY010000089.1 GCA_017524785.1 Bacteroidales bacterium
ATTTCTGACTGAGCGGACCTTCGGGTATCTTGGAGTCGAGTTTCATTCAAATTGAAAATTGAAAGTTGAAAATTGAAATTATAATCCCAGATATACGAGTATTGGCACCGAAGCGAACATCAGGATGACGAGCCAGGTGTATATCTTGCCGAGTACCTCGATGATGTTGTTGTACTTGTAGTTGTTGAGACCCAGGGTCTGGAAGGCCGAGGGGAAGGCGTGGCGCATGTGCATGAAGACCACGGCGAAGAATATCAAGTACATGAATACGATGTAGAGGCTTTTGAATTTCTCGCGGGCCATGTAGTAGAAGTCGGGCTCGACGCCGCACTCGGGCATGGTCTTGCGCAGGGTCTGGCGCTCGTCGTAGTTCAAGTGGCGCAGCCATTTGCCGTCGGTGGTTATGTTGCCCTCTTCGTAGGCGCGGTTGATGATGTCCATCACGGCCAGCTTGCCGCGCATGTTGGCGATGTAGGCCTCGGTCTCCGAGCTGTCCTCGTTCTCGTCGACGTACATCGACGATTCGCTCTCGAGCTGGTCAATCAGTTCTTCGGGCGTCATGTTCATCTGCTGGGCAAACTGCATCATCTGCATCATCTCGGGGTCCTGCAGCTTCTCGGTCTCAACCATATATTCGCCTTTGACCCAGCCGAGCTTCACAAAGTAGAAGTCGCAGAAGTGGAATATCAGGCAGGCGAAGATGAGGATGCCGGTCCACATCATGAGTTTGGAGGTGGTGTGGGTCTTGCTCTGTTGCTGTTGGTGGTAGCGCACGGGACGTGCCAGACGGTTGGTGAGCGCCAGCCAGAGGGTGAACAGCACGTGCAGCGCAATGGCACCGAGGAGGACAATCTCGAAGACCTTGACGATCCAGTTGGTGCCCATGAAGTGGCAGAAAGCCGAATACCAAGCGCCTTCGTCGTGGCGCAGGATGAGCATGTTGGCCGAAGCGTGGAACAGCAGGAAGAGCAGCAGGAAGCCGCCCAGCAGTGCCACCATAATCTTTTTAGTGATGGAGTGAATCTTTGGTAATTCCATATTGTTTTATATTTCTAATTTTTATTATTAACTAACTCTTAACTCATAACTCATAACTCATAACTCTTAACTCATAACTCTTAACTCATAACTGCCTACAGCCTGCGGCCGAGTTTGGGGAGCATTGAGGCTTTCCAAGCAGCGTAGTCGCCGTCGATGATATGCTTGCGGACTTCGCCGACAAGCCAGAGGTAGAACTGCAGGTTGACAATGGAGCATATCTGCAGGCCGAGAATCTCCTCGGCACGGATGAGGTGATGCAGGTAGGCGAGGGTGTAGGGAGTTGAAAGTTGAAAGTTGAAAGTTGAAAGAGGTTCGAAGCAGGTCTCCCACTTCTTGTTCTTGATGTTGATGGTGCCTTCGGCGGTGAAGAGGAGTCCGTTGCGACCGTTGCGGGTGGGCATGACGCAGTCGAACATGTCGACGCCGCGCTCGATGGCTTCCAGCAGGTTCTGCGGTGTGCCGACACCCATAAGGTAGCGTGGACGATCCTTGGGCAGTATGGCGTTGACCACCTCTATCATCTCGTACATCACCTCGGTGGGTTCGCCCACGGCCAGTCCGCCGATGGCGCAGCCCTCGGGGTCTTTGGATGCAATGTATTCGGCCGAGATGCGGCGCAGGTCGGCATACTGGCAACCCTGCACGATGGGGAACAGGGCCTGATGGTGGCCGTAGAGCGGTTCGGTCTCGTTGAAGCGGGCTATGCAGCGGTCGAGCCAGCGATGGGTAAGCTCCATCGAGCGTTTTGCATAGCGCTTGTCGGCATCGCCGGGGCAGCATTCGTCGAGGGCCATGATGATGTCGGCTCCTATGACGCGCTGAATGTCCATCACATTCTCCGGTGTGAAGAGGTGCTTGCTGCCGTCGATATGGCTGCGGAAGGTGCAGCCTTCCTCCTTAATCTTGCGGTTGTCGGCCAGCGAGAAGACCTGGAAGCCGCCGCTGTCGGTGAGCAGCGGACGGTCCCAGCAGTTGAACTTGTGCAACCCACCGGCCTGCCGCAGTATGTCGCAGCCGGGGCGCAGGTAGAGGTGGTAGGTGTTGCCCAGTATTATCTGTGCTTTCACCTCTTCCTTCAGCTCGTGCTGGTGCACGGCTTTCACGGTGCCTTGTGTGCCGACGGGCATGAAGATGGGGGTCTGTATGTCGCCGTGGTCGGTGTGGATGACACCGGCACGGGCGTCGCCGCAAGTGGCCTGGAGGTCGAATGTCAGTCGGTCAATCATTTCCCAATCAGTAGTAATTCAGAGATGCAGAGGTCGTTGTATTTCAATCCTTTTTTTGTGGAGGTGATGACAATGCGCAGCTCGGTGTAGTATTCAGGCCACCAAGGATCGCTGAGGCGGAAGGCGTCGACGTTGTCGAGCAGGGACTGCCAGCTGTAACCGGAGGGTTCGCGGCCTGCTACCTCTTGGGATATTGGCCGTTGTCCGCGGGGAGCCCATCCGACTTCCAACTCATTAGTGTATGTTGAGGTGTCCATTCTTCCGTTGTCGAATGGCCCTACCACTTCGTAGCTTGTTTTGTAGACCAACAGGCTGTCGACGCGGGCGTTGTTGCGCCATGTGTCGGCGTTCTTGGTGTATCCGTTTAGGAGCATTATGCCTTCCAGGCAGGTGGGCTTCTTGAAGCGGATGGTGATATAGATATTACCCTCCTTGTCGGGCTGCAGCACCGTGGCGGTGGAGGGGTCGAGGTCGAAGAGGTTGGCGACGGGATACTTGCTGTCGGCACCGCTCACCTCGACGGTGAACTGCGACGGGTCGATGCGGTGGTTGAGAATATTGTCAATGGGTTGCTGTGGACAGTTCTTCAACTTGTAATCGACGATGAACGGTTTGGCGGCGGCAAGGTCGAAGTGTCGGGCCTCGTAGCGCCATAGGTCGCCCTCCTGTTTCATGGGCAGGCCGCTGATGCCTCTGCTCCAGCTCTCCCAGCCACGGAGGTATGCCTTCTCGTTTATGATGCGCACGTTGGAGGCGTCGAGCTGTACCGAGAAGTGGTCGGCGTGGCCGTCGCCCCAGTAGGCGGCAGGGGTGAAGTCGTACATGAATCGCAACTCCCAGTAGTAGTCGGGTGTATAATAGTAATAATGGTTGCGACGGTAGTAGGCGCCCTCGCTGAGTGGTGTCTCTACGGTGTAGCGCACCTCGAGGGTGGCAAAACTCTGCGCCGGAATGTCGAGGTAGGTGTAGTACCAGCGGCGGGAGACTGCCTTGGTGTAAGAATAAATTTCCTCGCCGTAGAGAGCGAAGAGGCTGTCCTCGATGTGCTTGAAATTCCGGCCAACGGTGTCAACATCTATTAGAACATCATCTGCAATGATTTTTCTTGAAGGGGTAATTACTGTGTCACGCGAACATTGCCATGGCAACTGGCTGTCACCCAGCATGAAGGTGACATTGCGGATATATCCGTCGCGCCAGCCAACCTCCATCTCTGATTCGGAGTAATCGTCGAGGTTCGTCCATTTTGCGGGTCCGCTGCCCCAGTAGTCGATAGGGAATCCGTAGGGCAGGCTGTCGAACGAGCGGCTACTGCGGTTGTGCAACAAGTAGCGCACCGTCACGGTGGTGTAGAGACCGTCGGGTACGAAGGTGACATGCTCGTCCACAAGCTGCACCTCGGGAACGTGTACTGCCACTGGGGTGGGCGAGAGGGTTATGGCAGAGTGTACAGCCACAGGGTCGCCGTTGGCACGAACCGACAGCATACAAAGAACAAGGACGCAGAATATCAGTGTCCTTTTAAACATGCCGTGCAGTCTCATGGTCAGAGGGCCACGCCTTCGATCTTGGCGCGGGCTTCAAGAACGGCCTTGTAGTCGTTCATGGCGCGCATCTGAAGGTCGTAGATGCTGCGAGGGCAGTCGGGAGTGAAGTTGAGCTTGCCGCTGTCCCACAGTTTGAGCACTGCTTCGAGGTTCTCTTTGCGGTTGATAAGGTGATAGTATTCGCCTTTCATTCTGTCCTTGTAGTCGCTTGAAAGCATGAGCGAGGTGATTGTCTGTAAATCCATGGTTGTTGTTTTTTTAAGGTTTTATGTTGTTTGTTTTTCTAATGCAATAAAGTCATTGCCACGGCGAGGGCTTTGTCAAGGCCGTCGGGGTTCTTGCCGCCGGCAGTGGCGAAGTGGGGCTGTCCGCCGCCACCGCCCTGTATCTCCTTGCCGAGGGTGCGAACCATCTGTCCGGCGTTGAGGCCGGCATCTACGCGGTTCTGTCCGAGGACGATGAGCAACGCGGGCTTGCCCTCTTTGACGCTGCCAAGTACCAAGAGCCATG
>JAFXUY010000090.1 GCA_017524785.1 Bacteroidales bacterium
AGCGAGGAGAAAGTCCGTCGCGGCGAGGGCGACCTGTGGGATTCCAAGACTGTCGACACTAACCAGATGCTCTACATCCACTACCAGGGCACTCCGTTGAAGAGCCGCGACCGCTGCTGGTGGCGCGTCTACACCACAGTGACCTATGGCGAAAAGGATAAAACAAAGACCATCGAGAGTCCGGTGCATTATTTTGAAATAAGCCTGCTCGACCGCGACGACTGGCACGCCCGTTGGATTGGCCGCGACTATGCCGACGACAAGATAGAGGGCCATACTGAAGTTGCTGCCCGCTACCTGAGAAAGGAATTCGAACTGAAAGATAATATCGAGCGTGCAAGGTTGTATGTCAGTGGATTAGGTTCCTATAGCGTCTATGTCAATGGCCAGGAGGTGGCCGGGGATGAGATGCTGAAACCTGCCCTGAGCGACTACACTTGCCGCGTCTATTTCAACGCCTACGACGTGACTGCAATGCTCCAGCAAGGAGAAAATGCCGTCGGTGTCATCCTCGCCCCCGGACGCTTCACCACTGTGCGTCACGACACCAACTACCTGGAATGGTGCGGCATCAACCATGCTGCCCACTATGGGCGTCCGCAGCTGCTTTTGCAACTCGAGGTGTTTTATAAGGACGGCACCGCCGACACCATTGTCAGCGGTCCCGGCTGGATGATTACCAACCGCGGCCCAATCCGCAAAGCCAACGAGTTCGACGGAGAGACCTACGACGAGCATTACGACCTCGGCTCCTGGCTCCATCCCGGCTACGACGACAGTCGCTGGGACACTGCCATTGTCGACTACGACCGCCAGAATATGAACCTCGAGGATCGCTTCAATCCCCGATGGAAGCGGCGCGACGACCGCTACGATGCCTCTATGCCTTTCCCCGACAGCGCCGAGATTGCTGCCCAACGCTTGGAATATGAACTGACGCCGCAGCCCAACCCCAACATCCGCGTCATGGAGCGCCTCACGCCCAAGACCGTCTTCCGCAAGGGCGACAACTGGATTGTTGACATGGGGCAGAATATGGTGGGTGTTCTGGAAGTGAACGATTTATCCTCCTTGCTTGCCAAAAAAGGTGACGGCACCGACACCATCACTTTCCGCTATGCCGAACTGCTGACAGCCGACAGCTCCCTATATATAGACAACCTGCGCAGTGCCGAATGCACCGACCGCTATATCGCCTTCGCCAAGCGCGAAATCCCGTGGCATCCCCAGTTCGTATACCACGGCTTCCGCTACGTCGAGATCAGCGGCCTGCCTGAAGGCAGCAAGCCATCCGTCAGCGATTTTACCGGCCTCGTCCTCTACGACCAGATGGCCTCCACCTCAACCTTCGAGACCGGCAACGACGTCATCAATGCCGTCCACCGCAACGCTTTCTGGGGCATCCGTGGCAACTACCGCTCCATGCCCACCGACTGCCCCCAGCGCGATGAGCGCATGGGCTGGACGGGCGACCGCACCACCGGCTGCTACGGCGAAAGCTTCCTCTTCGACAACCACCGCCTCTACGCCAAGTGGCTGCAGGACCTCGAGGACTGCCAGTGGCCCAACGGGCAGCTCAGCGACGTGGCACCCGCCTACTGGCGCAACTACACCGACAACATGACCTGGCCGGGGGCGTTCATCACCGTGGCCGACATGCTCTACACCCGCTTCGGCGACATGGAACCCATGCGCCGCCACTACGACGCCATGAAGAAGTGGCTGTTGCACATGCGCCTGTGGTACTGCAAGGACGGCATCATGACGCGCGACTGCTACGGCGACTGGTGCATGCCGCCCGAGAGCCCCGAGATGATACACTCCAAAGACCCCAGCCGCATCACCGAGGCCGCCGCCATCAGCACACCCTTCTATGCCTATCTTTGCAACATCATGAGAGGCTTCGCCATCTGGCTTGACAAAGACGCGGATGCCGACTTCTTCCAGCGGGAATACGACACCATAACAGCCGTCTACAACAGCCGCTACCTCGACACTGCTTCGGGCAACTACGCCAACGGCACCGTCACCGCCAACATCCTGCCGCTATGGTTCGATATGGTACCCGGCGAACTTGAGGACAAAGTGTTTGCCAACATCATCAGCAAAACGACAAACGACTTCGGCGGACACGTCAGCACCGGCGTAGTCGGCATACAACAACTGATGCGCACCCTTACCCACTACGGCCGCGCCGACCTGGCCCTCCGCCTGGCCACCGACACCACCTACCCCTCATGGGGCTACATGGCCCGGCGCGGCGCCACCACCATCTGGGAACTCTGGAACGGCGACACGGGCGACCCCAGCATGAACAGCGCCAACCACGTCATGCTCCTCGGCGACCTTATTATATGGTATTACGAATATTTGGGTGGAATCCGCCCCCTCAGTCCCGGCTATGGTGTCATCGAGTTGCGACCCTATCCTCTCGACGGCCTTAACCACGTCGATTGCTCCTACAATTCGGTATCAGGCCGTATAGAAAGTCATTGGAAACGCAATGGCGATACCTTCGAGTGGGATATAGTTATCCCGCCTAACACCACCGCCGAAGTGTGGCTGCCCACCAAAGAGGGCTACGAACTGCTTAAACTCCCCAGTGGCCGCCACCACCTCAACAGTCAATTATGAAAAAAGTGAATAATAATGTAAGGATTTCTGGATTCGGTTGTCCAATGTAGCAAAAACAGTCAGATGAAAAGCGAAAAAGAAAGGCAATTCGAAGAACTGGTGAAACAGTACAAGCGGACAATCTACTCGGTCTGTTACATGTTTTCCCGCGACATGGAGGAAGTCAACGACCTCTTCCAGGAGATTCTCATCCGCTTGTGGCTGGGATTCGACCAATTCGAGAAGCGCAGCAGCGCGAGCACATGGGTTTACCGCATCGCGCTCAACACGGCCATCAACTGCGACAAACGGTCAAAACGTCGTCCACAGACCATTCCGCTCCGCTCCGACATCGATCCCTACGACCCACGGGACACCTCGCTAGAGCAGATGCGTCAGCTCCATGCACTCATCAACCAGCTCGACGTGATGGACCGCGGACTAGTGTTGTTGTGGTTGGAGGGTATCGGCTACGACGAGATTGCATCCATCATGGGCATCTCCGTCGCCAACGTCGGAATCAAGTTGCACCGTATCAAGGAGAAACTAATCCAGAAATCGAAATCCATTAACCAATAAATCTTACATTATTATGTCACAAGAAAATCACAACTCGGAAATGGAACTCTCCAATCTGCAGGTGCAGTATCAGTCGCTTCAGGAGAAGTTCTGCCAACAGGAAATCGTCAACAACGGTCTGATTCATGAGATGCTGCATGCGGGTATCTCCAACTTCAAGCGTCGCAATGCGGAAATCATACTCACCTACGGACTGTTGTCCGTCACGGCCTGCTGGAGCTGGTATCGCTTCGACCTCCGATTCTCTTTCATGGCCATATCGGTAGTGCTGTTTGCGGTGATTGGCATATTTGAGTGGGTCAGTTGCCAAAAGATTCTAAAAATCGGCACTGAAGGTTCCGATGTCCAGACGCTTGTCCGGAGAATGGAGAAGGCCCGCACACGATTCTCTTTGTTATGGATTGCTGGTGTTCTAGCCTTGTGTCTATGGATGATGTGGTTTGTATCCGAGATAGGCGAAAAGTTAGCGATAACCAATCTGAGGAGTTCCTTTATCATTATAGCCGCCATTCTTACATTATCCATCGTGCTGATAATATGCAATATTGACCGTCTTGTCAAGATGAGCGACGAACTATTGGCGCAGACTTCGCGACGGGACGAAGCCACAACAACTTCTGCCTACCGTCACAGCGCTACTTACTGGACCGGTCTAGCTATGCTCGCGTTGAGCCTCGTCGGCCTTGTCTTCAAGTTGATGCATTGGCCGTTCGGCGCCATTCTTTTTTTGCTGGTGGGGCTTGTCGGGGTGGTATATGTTGTCCTGACTGCGCGCCATCTGGCGCGAGTGGTCCCCGAGGAACGTCTAACTATCCGAATTGCTGAGGCAGCAAGTTTGTTTCTTGTCGTCAGCTTGGTATTTAGAATGATGCACTATCCTTTCAGCGGCCTCCTAGGATTGGTCGGATTGTCGCTTTTCGTCATCGCCATCCTTGTCGGATTAATAGTGAAACGTTGAATTCAACCCTATGGGGTCACGGAGACTTTTGCCACGAAGCCGCCGCCGGGGGCGAGGTGCACCTTGATTGCTTGATTGTTTGATTGACTGATTGTTTGAGTACGGTAGTCGCTGCCGCGGCGGTGGGCGTTGGCGCCGTCGGTGTACAACTCAATTGTTGATTTGTTACCGATATTCAGGTCGACAACCGGCAGAGCAATTTCCACATCGCGTTCCGTCCAGTTGGTGATGCCGCCGATGTACCAGGTGTCGCCTTTGCGGCGGGCGGTGACGAAATATTCGCCCACCTCGCCTTGCAGCACGCGTGTCTCGTCCCACACTGTGGGTATCCCAGCCACGAAGCGCGTGTAGTCGGGTTCCTTCTCGTAGTTCGTAGGCGAATCGCACAGCATATTGAGCGGCGACTCCAGTACGATATACAGCGCCAGCTGGTGGCATCGCGTCCCTGACTCATGGGTTCGTTCCAGCAGGGGTGGAAGCTGTTGCGGCCGCCGTTGAGCATGGCGCCCTGCGTGTAGTCCATCGGGCCGGCGGCCTGGCGGATGAAGGGTATCTCGCAGTCGTAGCGCATCTGGTCGACGGTGGCGGGGGCCCACTTCATCTGCTCCAGTCCGAAGAC
>JAFXUY010000091.1 GCA_017524785.1 Bacteroidales bacterium
AGGGCAGCGCGGTGCGCAGCGAGGACTTCGTGGAGCACATCTTCACCTGCACCAACCACAACTACCTGCTGTTCTTCACCGAGAAAGGCCGCTGCTACTGGATGCGCGCCTTCGAGGTGCCCGAGGGCGAGAAGAACACCAAGGGCCGCCCGATACTGAACTGCATCAACATAGAGCCCGACGACAAGGTGAAGGCCTATGTGAACGTGGAGACGTTGAGCGACACCGAGTATGTGGGCAACCACTACATTGTGATGTGCACCAAGAACGGCATAGTGAAGAAGACCACCCTCGAGGCCTACTCGCGCCCGAGGACCAACGGCATCATAGCCATCGGCATACGCGAAGGCGACGAGCTGCTGACGGCCTGCCTCACCGACGGCGAGAGCTACATGCTCATAGCCTCGAAGAAGGGCAAGGTGATGATATGCCCGGAGAAGGAGTTCCGCGCCATGGGCCGCGGCGCCAGCGGCGTGAAGGGTATGGACCTGGACGGCGAGGACGATGCCGCCATCGACATGCTGTGCCTGCCGAGCGAAGAGGAGAACCTGCTGGTGGTGACCGAGCACGGCTACGGCAAGCGCTCGGAGCTGAAGGAATACCGCGCCACGGTGCACCGCGGCGGCAAGGGCGTGAAGGCCATGCAGGTGACCGAGAAGACCGGCCCGCTGGTGGCTGTGACCAACGTCACCGACGACCACGACCTGATGATCATCAACCGCAGCGGCATCACCATCCGCATGAAGGTGGCCGACCTGCGCGTCCTGGGCCGCGCCACACAGGGCGTGAAACTCATAGACCTGCGCGGCAAGGACTACATAGCCTCCATCACCAAGGTGCCCACCGAGGACGACGAGGAAGAGGCCACGGCACAGGAGATTACGGCACCCGAAGGAGAAAATGTTGCCCCCGAAAGCAATAATCAGGCCGAAGAGGGTACTAATTCAATAGAAAACTAACCTAAAACAATAAAAACTATGAAACTGAAAAAGTTTAGCATGATTGCGGTTCTCACGGCCCTTTCGCTTGGTGCCGCCGCCCAGTCGACAAATGTGCAGAGCGCCATTCAGGACTTGAAGAAGAACTACCTGAAGCGCGCCATGCAGGAGATTGACCTGGCCTGCGAACACGAGAAAACCAAGGACGACGCCAAGACGTGGTGCTACAAAGGCCTTATCTACAGCCGTATCGGCGGCGAGGCCTCGAACCCCAAGTCGAAGTTCAAAGACCTGGCTCCCAACTGGGCCGAGGAAGCCTACCAGGCAGCCCTCGAGTGCAAGCGCCTCGACACCAAGAACGAGTATGCCGAGGAGAACAACTCGGTGTTCCGCTTCGTTGGCAACGAGTACTACAGCCGCTCGACGGAGTGCTACAACTCGCAGAAATACCAGGAGGCCCAGCAGTATGCCGACAAGGCCATCGAGATGTTCAACAACTCGGGCGACTCGAAGTTTGCCGGCGAGAGCATGTACATTGCCGGTATCAGCGCCAAGGCCCTGAAGGACAACGAGTCGGTGAAGAAATACTTCAACCAGCTTGTGCGCAAGCGCACCGACAAGAACCTTGTCTACCGCACGCTCTTCACCATCTTCAAGGACGAGGGTAACAAGGACGGTGCCATGAAGGTGGCCACCAACTATATGAAGAACCAGAAGGACGACTACAACGCCTACCTGCTGATGGCCGAAGGCTACCTGCTGAACGAGAACCTTGAGAAAGGCAAAGAGATGCTCGAAGGTGCCCTGGAGAAGACCAAGAACGACGCCACCCTCTATCCGCAGCTGCTGTGCCAGGTGGCCGCCATCCTCGAGCTCACGCAGGACTTCGAAGGCGCCGAGGCCAAGTACCACCAGTCGATGGACCTCAACCCCAACCAGTTCGAAGCTAACTTCGGCATGGGCAAGATGATCTTCAACCGCGGTGTCGACAAGCTGGATGCCGCCAACGCTGTGCCCCCCGAGGACGAGACCGGCCTCTACGACAAGCTGCTGGGCGAGAGCAACGACTTCTTCCGCCAGTCGATCAAGTACTTCAACGCCGCCATCGCTTTCATCGACGCCATGCCCGAGGGCGATGCCAAGCACATGCAGCGCGCCAACCTCTTCAACTGCCTCTCGGCACTGAAGACCGTCTACGCCCGCCTGGAGATGTACGACGACCTGAAGGCTGTCAACGCCCGTATGGATCAGATACAGAAGGAGCAATAACAACTCCGCAAAGACAAGACAAAATAGCCGTGGGCGCATGCCTGCGGCTATTTTATTTGTATCTATACAATAAAACGAAGCAAAGTGTGTTATTAGAAGCGTGAAACGATTTGCCGTCATAGTGATGCTGCTGATTGCCGCCGTGCCCGTGATGGGGCAGGGGGTGGTGAACGGCATGGTGCGCGATGCCGCCACGGGCGCTGCGTTGGAGTTCGTGAACGTCGGCGTGCTGGGCAGCAGGAGCGGCACGGCCACCGACAGCCGTGGCCGTTATACGTTGACGGTGAACGCTAAAGACAGTGTTACTTTACGTTTTTCTTTCACCGGCTATGAGCCGTGTGAGAAGCGTGTGAAGGTGGCCAAAGGGCAGACGGTGGTGTTGGACGTGAGCCTGCGGGCCACGGCCAAACGGCTCGACGAGGTGGAGGTGAGCGACGAGAAGACGCGCCAGAGCACCTTCACTAGCATCGACGTGCAGAAGCTGGACGATGCCGTGGGCCCCACGGGTGGCGTCGAGGGCGTGTTGAAGACCTTGCCGGATGTGAATTCGAACAACGAGTTGAGCAGCCAGTACTCGGTGCGCGGCGGCTCGTTCGACGAGAATCTGGTGTATATCAACGGTGTGGAAGTGTTCCGCCCGATGCTGATACGCAGTGGGCAGCAGGAGGGTATGAGCATCATCAACCCCGACCTGGTGGATTACATTCTCTTTTCGCCGGGCGGCTTCGACGCCTCGTATGGCGACAAGATGTCGTCGGTGCTCGACATAACCTACAGCCGGCCGCAGGAGTTCAAGGCCAAGATAGGCGGCAGCCTGCTGGGTGCCGAGGCCATGGTGCAGGGCAGGGCGGGAGAGAGGTGGAGCTACGCCGCGGCCCTGCGGCAGCACAGCAACCGCTATGTGCTGGGCTCGCTGGAGAGAAAAGGCAGCTACAACACCAACTATACCGACGTGCAGACGGTGGTGGGCTACAAGGCCAGCGAGAAGTTGGATATCAGCGCATTGGCGATATGGACAAGGAATGTCTACGGGCTGGAACCCGACAGTCAGACCACAGCCTTCAACCAGCGTTCGACGGGTATAGACATCTACTTCGACGGTGCCGAGGAGGACCGCTACAGCACGCTGCTTGGCGCCGTGACCTTCGACTACCGCCCCAACGACATGTGGCGCCTGACGGGCGGCCTCTCGGCGCAGCATATAGCCGAGAGCGAACGCTACGACATACAGAGCCAATACTGGCTGTACCAGATAGGCATGGGCGAGCAGGTGGGCGAGACGGAGCGCTTCGACCTGGGTGTGGGAACATTCCTTGAGCATGCGCGCAACAGGCTGTCGACCAACATATACGCGCTTGATATTAAAGCATCGCGTGAAGCCTTGCTTGGGCGCTGGCAGATGGGATTGAAGGTGCAGAACGAGCGCGTCGGCGACCGACTGAGAGAGTGGCGGTGGGTTGACTCTGCAGGCTATGCCATGCCGTCGTCGCTGCCCCTGCCCGGCGACAGTGCCAACATGCCGGAAAGTCCTATACTGCAGCAATATGCCAACTCGAAAGGTGGCCTGCTGACAGGGAGGACGACTGCTTTCGTGCAGCGCGAGCTGAACTTCGAGACGCGCCGTAATGCTGAAGTAAAGGTTGAGGTTGGCGTGCGTGGTATGCTGTATAATAGCACCTTGGAGTGGTACGACGAACGGCAGCGGACGGGCGTAAGGGCAATGGCCAGTCCGCGCCTGAGCGCCAGCTACAAGCCGCGTTGGGAGCGCGACCTGCTGTTCCGTGTGGCTACCGGCATATACCAGCAGGCGCCCTACTACCGTGAATACCGTCGCACCGACGGCACGCTGAATCCCGACGTGATGCCGCAGACCTCGTATCAGGTGATGGGTACCGCCGACTGGAACCTGCACATCTGGGAGCGTCCCTTCAAGGTTACCGCCGACGTGTACTATAAATATATTACCGGCCTGGTGCCATATACCGTTGACAACCTGCGCATAAGCTACCATCCCGACGAAGAGGCTGTGGGCTATGCCGCCGGTGTGAGCCTGAGGATAAACGGTGAATTCGTAGACGGACTGGAGTCGTGGGCCAGCATCTCGCTGATGCGCACGCAGGAAGACATTGAGGGCGACGAGTTCGGATGGCTCGACAGGCCGACCGACCAGCGCTTCTCGTTCAAGACCTTCCTGCAAGACTATATACCCGGCATGCCGTGGTGGCGTATGAGCATGAGCCTGATATTCGCCACGGGAATGCCTATTACGGCGCCCTACGGACGGCAAGACCCGCCGCTGCGCCTGCCGTCGTACCTGCGCGTGGACTGGGGCAATACGGTGCAACTGTCGCGCTTCGAGAAGTTTAAGAACTGGAAAGTGTTCCGCTATGTGGACGACATACAGGTGGGTGTGGAGGTGTTCAACCTCTTCGACCGCAAGAATGTTATTTCATACCTTTGGGTGACTGACCATAACGACGTGCCGTACCGTGTGCCGAACTACCTGACGGCGCGCCAGTTGAATGTAAAATTGACCATTCTCTTCTGAATGATAAACATCCCTGCCACAGAAACTTTGATGCCGCGCGAGGTGGCTCTGGGCGGCGGCCGCACGCTGAAAGTGTTCGGCGGCTCTACCGACCTGGTGAAGCTTGACTTCCTGTATGAGGCCGGCTCGATATACCAGCCGCAGCTGCTCTGCGCGACCGCTGCCAACAAGCTTATGACCATGGCCACCGAGAGCATGACGGCCGCCGACCTGTCGGAGTTCATGGACTTCAGGGGTGTGATACTTGAGAACAGCAATACGTTGACACACAGTGGGCTGACGGTGTATATGCTGCGCCGTTATGCCGACGAGGTGTTGCCCGTGGTGGCCGAAATACTGAAGCATCCGGCAATGGGCGAGGACGACTACCGCCTGTGGCAGGTCAACCGAAAACAGGAGTTGGCGACCATGGAGCAGCGCACGCCCAATATGGCGCGCAGATTGTTCAACCAGAGCATCTTCGGCGCGCAGCATCCGTTGGGGTGGCATGCCGATGTGGCAGATGTGGACCGTCTGGCGTTGGCTACCGTTAAGGAGTACTTCCACGGTCGCTACGACGGCGGCCCTTGCGGCATTGTGGCTGCCGGAAAGGTTGACGATGGCCTGGTGGGATTGATAGACAGATACTTCGATGCGATGAGCACGCCGGAGGCAAAGGCTGTGGAGATGGACGGTGTGACTGTCGGCGGCCGTCATGAATTGAAGATGGAGGGTGCCGTGCAGACCACATTGCGTGTAGGACGCCTGTTGCCTTTGCGCTGGGACGACTTGGACTATGCGAGGTTCACGTTGCTGGTGGCGGCCCTCGGTGGATACTTCGGCTCGCGCCTGATGACAAACCTGCGCGAGGACAAGGGCTATACCTACGGTGCCTATGCCAGGACGCAGATATACCGTGGCGCCATAGTGTTCTACCTCACTGCCGACGTGGCGGGAGGCACCGCCAATGCCGCTTTGGGAGAGGCGCTCGGAGAGTTGAAGCGTTTGTGTGATGAACCGATGGATGAGGAAGAGTTACAGCTTGTTAAGACTGTGATGGTCGGCGACTTCCTGCGGTCGGTAGACGGAGTGTTCGAACTTTCGACACGCTGCTGCGACATGCAGGGCACCAGCATTGACGAGCGCTTTACAGACAACCTGCGCACCGCCATAAAAGAGACAACCGCCGTGCAGTTGCAGGAACTTGCACAGCGGTTGCTGAAGAGCGAGGATATGACTATCTGCCTCGCCGGAGTTTAATTTTGATTGCGACGTTTCTTCTCGCGTTCGACGTACTTCACCAGAGATACCGTCTCGAACGCCAGGTAGACCGCATAGCCTATGCAGAAGGCTATGAGGAAGCGGCGACCTTGTCCAGGATTGCTGATGAGGAAGGCGGCAAGCACTATGAGGTGCACGAAGAGCACACCGATGATGGTGCCGAGAAATATCTGTACGAAAGTCTTGGGCGAGCGTGACATGCCGCGTACCACCAGAAGATGCTGGACGAGAGTGAGCACTGCAAAGTAGAGCACCAGCAGCGGCATGGCGACGATGAACGCCTGCGGGGCGGCCCACAGGACGATGAAGGCTGCCAGGACCAGAACGAGGCTCACTGCAAGGAGCGTTAAAAGATAGCGGCGCATAGTTATTCGGCGAACTTCATGGTCTCTTTGGTGGTGAACTTCTCGCAGTAGTGGCAGCGGAGCTTCAGGTTCTCCTTGTCGACCACGTCGAACTTGGTGGGTACCACCTCGGCGTTGGTGATGCACTTGGGGTTGGCGCAACGGATGAAGTTCTCGATATGGTCGGGGATTTCGGCCTTGTATTTCTTGACGACCTTGTAGTCCTCGATGTCGATGATGGAGGCGAAAGGAGCCACGAGGGCTATCTTGCTGACCTCCTCGACGGAGAAGTGTTTGTTCTTGATTTTCACGATGCCCTTGCGGCCGAGTTTGCCGCTGGAGAGGTAGTTGCCGATGAGCACCTCGTCTTTGTAGCGTTCGAGGCCGAGGATGCGGATTACCTGATAGACGCTTTCGGTGGGTATATGGTCGATGACGGTGCCGTTTTCGATGGCACTGACCACCATTTCTTTCTTGCTTTCCATAGTCTTTAATCTTTAACCATTAAACATTAACCGTTATTTTGCTCCGAGGATTGCTGCCATAAGGGCCTGACGGACGTAGACGCCGTTCTGGGCCTGCTGGAAGTAGTAGGCATAGGGCGTGCGGTCGACGTCGGTGGTAATCTCGTTGACGCGTGGCAGCGGGTGCAGCACACGCATGGTGGGCTTGCAGCCGGCCAGCATGTCGGCAGTGAGGATGCAGCTGTCTTTCACACGTTCGTATTCCATGGGGTCTGGGAAACGCTCGCGCTGCACGCGGGTCATGTAGATGATGTCGGCGGTGGAGATGATGTCCTTGAGGTCGGTGTACTGGTAGTACTTGAGGCCTGCATTCTTGATGCTCATCTTGACGCTGCTGGGGAGCTTCAACTCCTGGGGCGAGACAAGGTGGAACGTGGCGTTGAAGTTGCACATGGCTTGGACGAGCGAGTGGACGGTGCGGCCGTATTTGAGGTCGCCCACGCAGGCTATCTGCAGGTTCTCCAGGGTGCCCTGTGTCTTGCGGATGCTGTAGAGGTCGAGCATGCACTGGGTGGGGTGCTGGTTGGCACCGTCGCCGGCATTGATGACGGGCACTGATGCTACCTCGGAGGCGTAGCGCGACGAGCCTTCCTTCGGGTTACGCATGACAATGAGGTCGCTGTAGGAACTGACCATGACGATGGTGTCGTGCAGCGACTCGCCTTTCTGGACGCTGGTGCCACCGGGATCGCTGAAGCCGATGATGCGTGCTCCAAGTTGGTTGGCGGCGCTTTCGAAGCTCAAGCGCGTACGTGTCGACGGCTCGAAGAAAAGGGTGGCGACGACCTTGTCGCTCAGAATTTTCTGCTTGGGATTCTTCTCAAATCCTTCGGCAATGTCCAGCACCTCGATATACTCCTCTTTGGAGAAGTCGGTGATGGAGATGAGGTTGCGTCCTTTTAAAGTACTCATGATATATGTTGTTTTTGTTGATTTATAGCTTTTGCCGTAATTCATTTTTTGCTATCTATGGCCAGCTGGCGGTTGGCCATGGCCGCTTCGTGCGACGGGTTGCTGGCCAAAGCGCTGTCGAAATAGGTTATTGCCCGGTCGTAGTCGTGGTAGAATGTAAGCTCGATATATCCCAGATTGTGCCACGCGTCAGCGCTTTTGCTGTTCACGTCCAGCATGCGGCGATAGAGGGCCTCGGCCTCGTCCATCTCTTGGCGCTCTTGGTGGTACATGGCCAGGGCATACATTGCATTGGTATTGTTGGGCTCTAGCTGCAGGGCTGTGTTCAGATAGTCGGCAGCCATAGGGTTCAGACGGTTGGCGTAGAGCACTCCGAGTTCTTCGAATGCAGGCTCGTAGTCGGGGTACAGGTCGCACACCTTACGCAGCAGTATTACCGCTTCGGCAGTGTCGCCACGCTCCTTGTAGATATAGCCTTTCATGAATAGGGCCGTGCGGTTGTCGGGCTCCCGCTCGGTGACATGTGTAAGACACAGCAGCGAACGGTCGTAGTCGCGGCTGTAGAATGTCAGTTCGCCCATCTTCAGCTGTACTTCCAGATTGTCGGGGGCCAGTCGTTCGGCCTCGGTGAGGGCCTTGTAGCTTTCGCTGGCGTTGCCGTTGGTGAAATAGGCGTCGGCTAGCAGCAGGCGGTAGTCGACCTCCTTGGGCTTGAGTTTCACGGCCATGTCGGCATCGCGTATGGCGTCGTTCGAACGTCCCAGGTTGATAAGTATCCTGGCGCGCTCGGCCAGCAGGGCGGCGTCTTTGGGGCTCTTCTCCAGTTTTATGTCAAGAAGTTCCAGCTTCTCGCTGTCGGTAAGCTCGCTTTCGGTGGTGCCACCTTTGCAGCCTGCAAGCGTAACCGCAGCCAGAATAAGAAAGATGTATATATATTTATGTTTCATCTGCATATATATACGGCAAATTGTCTTTTTTATTGCGTCAATTGGTCAATCAAGTTATCAACAACTGTGAATTCCTGTGCCCTGAGCACTTCTCTGGCCTGCATCTCGCTGATGGGTAGAGCTTTCCACAACAGGCTCCAGTACTCTTTTGTCTTGCGTATCTTCGACTGTTCGGTCGGCAGGATGGTTTTTATCTCTTCTTTGAGTCGCTGTATGAAGTGCACTGTCAGTTGTTGGCTGTCTGTAGCCCCAGCTATTTCCAGCGGCAGGGTGGGGCGGTACAGTATTCCGCGGCCTACCATTATGTCGGCAATTGAAGGGAAGCGTTCTTCGATGCGGCGTATGTCGTGTGGAGTGCAGATGTCGCCGTTGTAGATTACTGGGTGTTTAATCATCGGCAGTACATGTCCGAAGGTCTCCAGGTCGGGTACTCCGGTATACTGTTGCCGACCCGTGCGTGGATGTATGGTCACCGACGCCAGCGGGTAGTCGTTAAGTATCGGCACAAGGGCGAATATCTCTTCCTTGTTGCGTAGCCCTATGCGCATCTTGATGCTCAAACGTGACTTCAGCCGCGGCACCACGGCGTCAAGCACTGCCCGCACCTCGTCGGGGTAGGGCAGTATGCCGCTTCCACGATGCTTGCCGGTGATGTTGCGCATCGGACAGCCGATGTTCCAGTTCACCTCCATGTAGCCCATTTCGTACAGCATGTTGCCCATCTCGACAAACTCTTCAGGCTCTTTACCCAATATCTGTGGCACTACGGGTATGGAGCCTTTGTTGCTTTCGGGCAGCACGTCGGCCAGCATTGTCTCCATCGACCTGCCTTTTGCAAACTGCAAGTTGTGTGTCAGCGATATGAACGGCGCCACCGCCAGACTGATAGCACCAGGAAAGCACTCTTCATACACGCGGCGGAAGAGTAGCTCTGTCAGTCCTTGCATTGGTGCCAGAATCATTTCTGTTGTGAGTTATGAGTTGTTTTGGTCTTTAATGTCGGCTTTTATCGCCGTCTCCCACTCGTCGCGGTGGTCGGTCACAAACTGTTTCAGTGATTCCATCAGCCTGTTGCCGGTGCTGTACACAGGTTTGTAAAGCATGCTTTCTTCTTTCAGCTCGGGCTTCAGCAGCTTTTGTTCATGGTCGAGCATCACCACGCTTTTCAGCAGCACTGCCAAAATGCACAGAGCTTTCAAGGTGCCAAGCAATGCTCCTGCCAGATGGTTCACCACGCTCAACTTTGTTGCTTTCAGCAGGCCCTCCACCAGTCGGCCCAGCAGCCACGTCAGCACCAAAGCGCCTACGAAGCACACAAGGAAGGTTATCAGCACGGCACTCTCGCCTTCGAGACCCAGCAGTTCTGCCACCAGTTGCGACAGGTGTACGGCAGCCCATATTCCCAGCAGCACCCCTGCCAGCGTCGCCACTTCGCGCACCAACCCACGCTTCCATCCCAAGACGATGAAAACAACTAGCGGTGCAGCCAATATTATGTCTAATATGTTCATGTCCTTGAGTCCGGAATTTTCAATTTATAATGTACCAATCACTAAAAAAAGCGTCCTGTCAGCTGAACAAGACGCTCGAATAACACATTTTCCTTTCTATCCATGATAGAAAAAAGCAAGCACGTCATATATAACGTAGCATTCCTCATTTTGTTTCATATTTGTGCAACTTTTTTTCTATCACCGTCGTCAACCACCACACATTCAGGCCTACAGCCACTCCGAACAGTGCCCCGCACAGCAAGTCGCCTGGGTAGTGCTTGCCCAGATAGGCACGGCTATAGCATGTTGCAATGGCCCAAAGCAGCAGCACGATACCTATCAGTGTCTGCTTGTGGTAGCGCATCCACAGCAACGTCACTATAGCGAAAGCGTTGGCAGCATGCGAACTAACGAATCCATATTGCCCTCCACAGCCTGTGCGGAACATGCGCACATCTTCCAAAGCGTGGCAGGGGCGCAGCCGACCGACGGTGTTTTTGAAAAGCTGCACACTGCCTTGGTCGGCCAGCAGGAAGCACACCCCTATGGCAAGCAGCACCAGCCACCAGCGGCGAGGCTCTGTGCGCAGTGCGGTGAAGCAGAATGCAAGCAGCAACACGATGGCGAAGCACCAATGCTGGCTCAAGGTCCACATTGTCCAGTCCAGTGCCGTGTTGTGGTGGCTGTTCACCCACAGGAACCATTCGGTGTCAATCTGTTTCAGTGCTTCAAGCATCTGCCGTCAGTTTGGCGTATATCATGTCTTTCAGTTTGTCTATGTTCTGTCCGCTCACTGCGCTTATGAACACCGCTTCCACGCCCTTGGGCAGTCTCCTTTTCAGCTGTTTCTGCATCTCCTCGTCCATCATGTCGCACTTTGTCACCGCCAGAATCCTCTGCTTGTCGAGCAGTTCGGGGTTGTATTTCTTCAGCTCGTCCAGCAGCACGTGGTATTCCTTGGCAATCTCCAGCTGCTCGCAGCTGACCATAAACAGCAGTATCGAGTTGCGCTCAATGTGGCGCAGGAAGCGCAAGCCTAGACCCTTGCCTTCGGCGGCTCCCTCTATTATTCCCGGTATGTCGGCAATGCAGAACGACCGGTCGTCTCTGTATTTCACTATGCCCAGGTTTGGAACCAAGGTTGTGAAGGGATAGTCGGCAATCTCGGGTCGCGCGGCACTCACGGCGCTAAGCAGGGTGCTCTTGCCAGCATTTGGGAAGCCCACGAGGCCCACGTCGGCCAGCACCTTCAGTTCTATCACCACCCAACGTTCCTCGGCCGGCTCGCCGGGCTGTGCATAACGTGGCGTCTGGTTGGTGGCGCTCTTGAAGTGGTCGTTGCCCAAGCCGCCGCGGCCGCCCTTGGCTATTATCAGCTCCTGTCCCTCCTCGGTCACCTCGCCCAGGTATTCGCCGGTCTCCGCGTCGCGGCAGATGCATCCCAGCGGCACTTCGAGCACTTGGTCCTTGCCGGTGCGGCCGGTGCAGAGGTTCTCGCCTCCGTGCTCGCCGTCCTCGGCGAAGACATGCTTGGTATATTTCAGGTGCAGCAGTGTCCAGCGCTGCGTTGTACCGCGCAGTATCACGTGGCCTCCGCGTCCGCCGTCGCCGCCGTCGGGGCCGGCCTTGGCGTTGTACTTCACCCGCAGCAGGTGCGCACTGCCTGCGCCGCCCTTGCCGCTCCGCACCAATATCTTTACATAGTCTACAAAGTTCGAGGTCATTTTGTTTGTCCTTTTTTCAAATTGCAAAGATACTACTTTTCCCCGACATGACCAAAAAAAATCACACTTCGTCGTTTTTGTGTATCTTTGCAATTTAAAATGCAACGGTTGTATTGCGTATAAGTTGTTATATAGATGAATTTTACAGGTATAGTTATCGGTCTTTCGGCCTTTCTGTGCATAGGCATATTCCATCCCATCGTCATCAAGGCCGAGTATTATTTCGGTGTGCGCTGCTGGTGGCTCTTCCTGCTCCTGGCTCTGGTTTGCATCGTGGCGTCGCTGCTTACCACCGCCACCATTCCTTCCACCATTCTCGGTGTTGTGGCCTTTTCCAGCCTTTGGTCGATACTCGAACTCTTCAAGCAACGCAAGCGTGTGGAGAAAGGTTGGTTCCCCAAAAATCCCAAAAGGAAAGACAAATAGAAATGCCGGCGTCAGGTTGAACGCCAAGGCTTATTTTTTGACAAGCCTCACCGATGTGGCGTAGCATCGGTTGTTGTTGTACATGTACACTTCGTTGGAATAGAAGTTCAAGTACCATGCCTTTGTCGGGCCGTCGGGTGTCGACGACCAATAGAATCCGTAGGTCCGGTTGTAGGCTACTTCGCCCAGGCAGTCGCGGCACCCCAAGGCGGGTAGCAGAATGTAGTTCCCGTTGGGGCCGAATACCTTATATATTCCCAAACTGTTCCATACCCAGCGGCACGAGTGTCTGAGTTCTTCGAACTGCTCCTTCGTCGGAAGGTTCTTGCCGAAGGTGGCCACGGCTTCGTCGTAGGTGTAGTAGCCGTATTTCTCGTCCGCTGCGTTCTTCTTGTTGGTGGCCTTCCACAGCGTCATGCTAATAAGACCGAGGTCGACATATTCGTTGGAATCGAATACGTCGACCTGGTCGTCGTTGCCGCCACTAGGCTCGGGTTCCCTGGTGCATTGCGTCATCGGCAATGCTGCAAGGCACATCAGGCACAGTAGTAGCAGCTTCCTCATTGTATGAGGGTGTTTGTGTTAGCCTATGGCTTCGCGGATGCGCTTGGCGATATCCTCGATGGTGCCGAGTCCGTCGACGATGCGCTGCTTGCCCTGGGCGGCATAGTAGTCGGCCACGGGCTTGGTCTTGTTGTTGTACTCCTGCAGGCGATTGTTGATGGTGGCCTCGTTGTCGTCGGCGCGGCCCTGAATCTTGGCACGCTCCAGCAGACGGCGCATCAGCTCGTCCTTGGGCACTTCGAGCTGCACCATGCAGGTGAGGCTGCGGCCGTACTTGGCCAGCAGCTTGTCGAGCACTTCGGCCTGGGCCACGGTGCGGGGGAAACCGTCGAAGAGCATGCCCTTGGTGTCGGCGGCGATGGCTTTGTCCATCATCTCCACCACGATGTCGTCGCTCACCAGCTGGCCGTTGTCCATGATGCTCTTGATGCGGAGGCCCAGCTCGGTCTGCTCGGCAATCTCCTTGCGCAGCAGGTCGCCGGTCGAGACGTGGGTGAGGCCGTAGGTCTCAACTATGAAGTCGCTCTGGGTGCCTTTGCCGGCGCCGGGAGCTCCGAAAATGACGATATTCTTCATTGTTGCTTTTATTTTACAGAGACAATCTCGATGTCGAACACAAGGGGCGAGTAGGGGGGTATCATCTCGCCGGCGCCGCGCGAGCCGTAGCCCAGCGACGAGGGCATTACAATCTGCAGTATCGAGCCTTCGGGCTGGCCCATGATGCCGTCTTCCCAGCCTTTGATGAGGCCCATCTGTCCGACGATGTAGCTCAGAGGCTCGTAGGTGCGGCCTTCGACGTAGATGTTACCGCGGCGGGCGTCGCTCTCGACGCTCGAGTCGAACATGGTGCCGTCGAGCAGGCGGCCGGTGTAGTTGATGGACACGCTCTTGCCGGCAGCCACTTTGGGGCCGTTGCCTTTCTTCTTCACGATGACATAGAGGCCGTCGGCGTTGGCCTTCTCCTTGATGTTGTTGTCGCTGATGTAGGCGGCGATGGCTTCAGGCTCGTTCTGCTGGCGCTGCTGCATCTCCTGCATATAGTTGGCCTGCTCCTGCATGATTTCCTCTTTGGTGACGATGTCCTGCAGCGAAATCTCGTAGTAGATCTTCATGCCCTTGCCAGGCTGGTAGTAGGGGGGCATCTGGTTGGCCTGGAGGAATTTGGCCAGGGTGTCGGCTTCGATGGCGAAGGTGGCTTTGTCGCCCACGTGCATCATCAGCAGTCCTTCGTAGAGGTCGCCGTCGAAGGTCTTGGTGGCCTGCATGATACGGTCGGCGTGGCCCACATTGCTGAAGGTCTCGGTGGTGTCGAAGCGGATGGTCATCTCGCCTACCAGCACGTCGCCTTCCTGCACCTGCTGTGCGGTCTTGTTCTGCTTCTCGAATTTGTACATCAGGCCGCTGTCGGTGGTCTTGAAGTCGCCGGCGCCGCAGGCTGCCAGCATCATTGCTCCGGCCACAAGCATTGCGGCCATTTTCATCTGTTTTTTCATTGTTGTGTGATGTTATTTATTGTTATTTTATATACAAGTATCATTCTTGAGGTTATGCGGTCGCCGTCGCCCACCACGCCGAAGCCCTGTTCCGAGGGCACTATCACCGTGGCCTTGCTGTGCGGGGCCAGATAGAGCAGCGCTTCGTCGACGCCGCGGTTGGGCTGTGCGCGGCCAACGGTCACCGTGTCGCAGAGGCCGTTGTATATTGTCTCGCCGCCAATGGTCTCCACGCTGTAGCGCAGTTCGAGGGTGTCGCCGTAGTTGATGTGGGTGCAGGGTGCCGACAGCTTGCGGTCGCTCATCAGGCGGCTGCCGCCGGCTATGCGTTCCATCTGCCATCCGCGACGGGCTACATAGGCGTCTATCTGCGTCTCTTCGCTCTGGGCTATGATGCGGTTGGCGTTGATGCGGTTCTCCTTCAGCGGGTCGGAAGGCCGCTGCTCGATTTCCACCACCGGCACTTGGCGGCAGGCCGATAGCATCAGCACCGACAGCACCGCCACCGGCAAAAGTCCGCGCAATATGGAATGTCCCATTCTCAACATTCGGTTTCCAACTTTCGTTATTCCACTTTCAATTTT
Source organism: Bacteroidales bacterium (assembly GCA_017524785.1). GTDB lineage: Bacteria > Bacteroidota > Bacteroidia > Bacteroidales > P3 > Colimorpha. The sequence continues at coordinate 15,027 of JAFXUY010000091.1, forward strand.
CGTTTCACTGCGGCCACTGTGTCGTCGAGCGAGAGGGTGCTTGTGGCGCCGGCTGCGCGCTTGTGGCCGCCGCCGCCGAACATCTCGGCAGCCAGCCGGTTCACGTCGTAGCTCTTCTTCGAGCGCAGCGAGAGGCGCACCTTGCCTTCTTCCTCGCGCACCAGTATGCCGCAGTCTATGCAGCGCAGCTTCATGACCTCGTTGATGAGGCCTGTCAGCTCGGAGCTTTCCACGCCGTAGGCCTTCATCTCGTCGGCGCGTATCACCATCAGCGCCACCTCTTGTTCGGGATATACCGTCAGCCGATCGGCCATTGCGTGGCCGAAGAAGCGCAGACGCTGCAGGGTGAATACATTCTTTATCTGGCGGTTGATTTCCATGGGGTCGATGCCGAAGGCCAGCAGGCTGGCTGCGGCGGCATAGAGGCTCGGACGGTCGTTGCTGTAGCTGAAGGTGCCCGTGTCGGTGCACATGCCTGCATAGAGGCATGTGGCGGCATCGCGCGTGAATATGCCGTTGCCGAAAGCCGACTGCATGGTCCAGTAGGCCAGTTCGCAGGTCGACGATATGTCGGGCTCCGAGATGCAGAGCGTCCAGCTGGCAGGGTCGGCGTTTTCGTGGTGGTCGACGAGGAGTTTCTTTGCGCCCGACTTTTTGAGCGAGTCGGCAAGCACGCCGGTGCGCTCGGGGTCGTTCATGTCGAGACAGACGATGAGGTCGGCGGCGGCGAAGGCGCAGCGGCATACGGCGCCCTGGCTCTTGCCGCTGACAATCATGTTGGCTCCCGGCAGCCAGTCCAGCTCGTCGGGAACGCCGTCGGGCAGCATGGGCGTCACCTCGGCCTTCACGGCCTTGCTCAGCAGGTGGTACATGCCCAGCACCGAACCCACGGCGTCGCCGTCGGCGTTGGTGTGGGCAACGAGGGCTATGCGGCGGGCCGAGAGAAGGGCGTCGCGGACGGCATCGGGGTTCCATCCGCGGCCGAAGGTCAGGGTGTTGGTGTGTTCAATCTGCATGTGGCACAATTATTTAACGGAGCATCGGGTGTCCGTTTCCGTCTGCAAAGATACAACCTTTTTTTATATTTTTCTATAAATTTATATTAATCTTCCGAAGTATCTCTGCGCATGCACGGCGGTTGCTGAGCGGCAACTTCCATATAGGCGACTCATTTCGATGGTATTTCTTCAGTATTTCTTCAGTGTTTCTTCAGTGGATGACTGAAGAAACACTGAAGAAACAGTGGAAAATGACTGAAAATCAGATGGTGTTTTTGCGGCGCCTGGTCGCACCAGAGTCGCTGAAAAGAGGCTCTCATCTTCAATTGTTTACCGATTGTTCTTCGATTGTTCTTCGATGCACCAT
>JAFXUY010000092.1 GCA_017524785.1 Bacteroidales bacterium
ATATTGATTGCCATTCAGCTTGCCACCTATGGCAATGGTCTTGTAGTTGTAGTTCGTACCAATGTCGTTGTAAACCGTAAGCACACCGTCATTGTCTATGATGTCAGCATCAATCACACCCGAGAGGCGCACGTACCACAGTTCTTTGTGCAATTCGGCTTTAGTTTTATACAGCAGGTCGGCTGGGTTCAAGCCATTGTAGCGTTCCTTCCACGATTCCAACTGCTGCAGCATGGTGCTCCAGTCTCCATTACTCAGCGGTTCGGTACCGTTAGAGTTCATAAAATAGCTGTAGATACCGCCATCCTCATTCTGGTCGGAATTTCCGAATGAGAAAGAATAAATATTGTCGGCATAGTCCTTCCAGTTATTGCTTGTGCGGAAACTCGACAGGTAAGCATCATCCACATAGATGCTGGCATGTGGACTGCCATCCAGTATCGAGCCGTCTCTTGGTTTGAACTGCGATGGAGCCAGTGCTTCCCAGCGGTTTGAGCCCTCCTCCACGTAGTACATCATGTTGAGCTGCTGCAGGTTGGGGCAGTTGGCAAATGCACGGCGCCCAATAATCACACCCGATGGTGAGCTGTTCGCCGTATTGCTTGTGGCATCGCAGTCGCGGAACTGCACCGTCTTCAGGTAGTCAAGCCCACTGAATCCATCGGCTGCAATAGCGCCAAGTCGGGTGTGCGATGTAGTGGCATCAACAATATCCTGAATAATATACACGATACCGTCGTCCGACGATGCGTTGGGGCGAGCCGATGCGGCCACCACGTAGTCGTAGTCGTCGCCATACCAGTGCTCCTCAATCATGTAGATCATGTAGTTACCTTTGAAAGAGTAACCCTGATCTTCATACTCGCTTTCTGAATCAAAATAGCGTGTCCAGTTGCTCTTGGAAATATAGGTGTACTTCACGCCGTTTGAGTAGTTATACTCGTCGCCATTGTCATCGGTAGATGACCTGGTGATGGCACGCTTACTTTCCGACAGCACATTACCGTTGTCGTCGAAGTAGTTACTCATGGCATGCGGACTGCCGTCCTTGAACTTCATGTAGGCATCAGGGGCATAGTTGTCATTGCTAACGCCCATAACGGCCAGAATCTCCTCGGTCGTCATGTCCTTAATATTCCTATGTTGGTTCCCCTGTGCACTTGCCCCGATGGCGGCTATCGCCAGCCAGAGGGCGATTAGGGATCTCATTTTCTGCATATTATTACTCGTTTTTAGTCGTTGCTTTCACTCATCTTGTCTAACTCGGCCATCAGGTCGATGTCAGCCTGTGTAATGGGGTGGAATGTCGAGAACATATTCTCGTATTCCCACATGCCAAACACGAGGTTGTCGTCTTCTATCCTCCACCAGTAGAGTGTCGACTTCGAGTCGTCGTCAGGGCCGTAGAGCTCTATTGTCGGCTCGTCGTACTCTCCTTCGGCCACTTTGATTTGTCTGAAATCCCAGGTCGTTTCGGTGCGGGTACACTTATTCTCATAGACCGAGTAACGGATGGTCTTCAGCTTGCTGCTTCCGGTGAACTCGTTCATCACGTAGGTGTAGAGGCCGTTGAACTCGTTGACGCCGAACCACTTGCCTATATAGTCGTCGGCCTCTATGGATCTGTCGTAAATGGCATAGAGTTCCTTTTCCGACTTCGAAGGGCGGTGAAGCGTCATCGACAGCTTCTTCCCAGGGTTCTCCTCGTCGTCAAATGTCAGTACGAGCTGGTCGCCGTCAAAGCTGTATACCGCTGTGGCAGGGGTGAGGGAGATATTTTTCATGCTGATGGTATGGGTCGCCTCATCGACGGCATAGATGCCGTGGCGGCGAAAACGCTCCCATTGACTGACAGACTGGGTCTTGTTACCGGCGTAGACGCGTTGTATGATGACGCCATTCTCGTTGAAGGAGAGCAGCATGTCGGTGACATCATTCTCGTGGGCATCCTCGTCGATGTCTCCTTGGTTCACACTGGTACACCATTCGCCAAGGAGCGTCTCAGGCGTGGTTGGTACGGGTACGGGGCTGTCGTCGTTAGAGCACGAGGTCATGGTGGTCACTGTGAGGCCGCAGATGACCATGGCGAGTACCAGTGGTCGGATGGCGGCGTGCATCCACATAAAGTCCTTTTTCATTGTAAGTGTAATTTTGGGTTTAATAATTTCTTTTCACAAAAAAGTCCTTTGGGCCGTTGGTGTAGAGATTGCCGAAGAAGGTGTAGTTGTAGATACCTACGTGCGAACCGAGGGTGTGCTGGGCACAGTAGAGGTAGAGGTCGCGATAGGTGCCGTTGGGATATTCGGTGGCGTGGCCGATGAGGTTACGGCTGAATCGGTCGCACATCCACACGCCAAGTTCGTTACTCCACGAGTCGGCAAACGACTGCTCGAAGACGCCAGCCGAACAGATGGCGAGCACACCGGGTATGCTCTCAAGTTCCTTGCCCATGTTGGCCGAGTAGCAGGGCTCCAGACAGAGCAGCATCTGACGGAACTGCTTGTTGGCTGCCATATCATACAGGGTGCCTGCCAGCATGTCGGCGGTCATACCCTGTCCGGTGGGGTTGTTAAGCCATGCCATCTCGTTAACGCCGTTCATCACGCTGCTGTGGCCGTGGCCGCTCCAGAACAGCAGTACGTTCTGGCACGAGTCGGCAGGCAGCACCACTGGTGTGCGGTCGGTCTTCACGCCTTTCAGTATGTTGCAGATGTCCTGCGGTGTGAGGTCGGCATTCAGGTAGTCGATGACGGCGCCCTCGCGCAGGTTCTTTCCGTCGGGGTCGGTGCGCACGGCGCCCTTGTCTTTGTTTTCGGGTGCGTTGGCGCAGTAGTCGGCGCTAATCAGTATGATGTGGTCGTCGGGGTAGCCGTTGGCTTTCAGCATCTGGTAGATGCTCAGCACGTCGGCCTCGTGGCGGTAGTCGTTCCATCCGCTACTGCCCTGCACCAGCACAGCATACTGGTCTTTCAGCTCGGGGTAGTTCTGGGTAACGATGCTTGCTTTGTATTTATTGTCGAATTGCTCCTCGGCATTGTTCATCACGTAGTTCCACGATGCCAGCGTCTGCGATGTCTGGGCACCGCCTTGGTTGCTGTAGTAGCTCTGATGGTAGAGGTGACCCTTGGTAATGAGCCAGTTAACGTAGGTGGTGTTAAGTGCTGCGGTGTAGCACTCTGAGTCGAACTGCACGGGGCCCGATGCGCCTTTGAATCCCAGCAGCTGCCCCTGTTCCAGGGCGGCGAGATACAGCTCCATGCCGGTCTCGCTCCATGCGTAGCCATTGATAAAGTTGTCGGTAGTGCATATCTTAATGATAGCATCGTTCAGGCTGCCCACCTCCGGGTGGTGCTCCATGTAGCTCGATGCGAATGCAGCCAGCAGCAGGGCGTCGTAGAACTTACACTCGGCAAAGGTAGGTTTGGTGCCGTAGCGTGTCTCGTAGCTCATCTCGAATCCGGTCATCGGGTCGGCATAGGGCGAGAATCCCTGATAGCCCTCGGTAAGTGCCACGCCTCGTGAGCCCAGTGCCTTAATACCCTCTTCGGTAATGTCGCTGCAGGCATAATATACTGGAGCCCAGCTAACACGCAGCTGAGCACCGGCGCCTTCATCCTCTGTCGGGTCGTCGGGATCAATATCCCACCACTCGCTGCGGATGCGGGCCACCTGATAGATCTGGTCGATGTTCTGAGCCACTACAAAGTGACCGACCTCGAATGCCAGCGGGGGCAGACTATTGAGGTAGCTGCGCACACGATCGCAGAGGTCGGGGGTGCTGCTATACTGCTCGCAGGCAATGAAGTTGATGCCAACCTCGGCAGCCTGGAACGGCGCCCACTCCACAAAGGTCTGTCCGTAGGTATCGGCGGGCGCAAAGAGTCCTGAGAATTCTTCACCATATAATACTGTGCCGCCACGAACGCCAAGGTAGTTGGCATACAGGCCGAGCACCACCTCGGATAACGAGATATCGGTCTCGGTGAGCGACCACAGGAACGGCTTCTGCCCGTTGCCGGTGCTGGTGATGGCAAAACGGCGGATAATGGTCTCGCTGGTGGCGGTTGGCAGTATCAACGGCTTGAGGGTTTTCTGACAAGCTGGGGCAAACCTACCTACATTGTCGCTGTCGAAGGGACCAATCACGGCCAGCACGTCGTCGCGGTTGGCCAGCTGCTCACTCAGTGTCAGCATGTCGTGTCCGTACTCGTCATACCACTCCAGCTTCAGCTCCACGCAGAGTGTGTCGTGCAGCTGTGCGTTGTGCAGGCCCTTCAGCATCCACTCGGCGGTGCGCTCCAGTCGGGCCTTCATTATGGGGTCGTTAAGCGGTGCCACCACGGCCACGGTTTTCTCCACCCATCGGCGCGAGTCCTGATAAACGATGGTATCGTCCTCGGTCTTACACGATGTGAACAGCGAGCATAGCATCATAAAGAGAGCCACGCATGGCAACATCTGCCATCTTACATCAAACATCTCACTTCTTCTCATACCTCTCGCCCTCCTTCTTTATGGCCACTTGGCGCAGACTGTCAATATTCAGAATTTTATCCCAATAGGCTCGGCCGGTTTCACTCTCATAAAGCGACGAGAACCTGTAGTCCGACACCACTACATCGGTGGCGCCATCGGCCAGTCCCAGTGTCTGGTGCTTGGGCATCGTGCCGTTGAGCCACATGCCTACGTAATCCGTCATCACCTTGTCGATGTGTTTCAGGATAGAGAATACGCAGAAGCCTTTATCATCAGACATATCTCCATCGATGCCGACATAAGTATCGAGCACGTTTAAAGCGCGCACGGCACGAATCAGGGGATGCATGGAGCCGCCGCAGATGGGCACGAAGGTCACATCGTTGTTATGTCTGTTATTCAGCCAGCCTCGTTCGTCCTCGTAGATACGTATGGCGGTGGTATCACTCAGTGTGAAACCGCCTCCAGGCTCGTTGCTGAGAAAGAACTCGTGCAGCGCTACATTGTACTTTCCGTACTGCGGGGTGTCGTTGAAACCTGCCCTGAATCCCTCGGCAGCCTCTACCACGCTCTGCGTGTAGGGATTGGCCAGTACGAGCGACACCAATTCTTTCGATGAGTAGTGCACCATGCAGCCACCCATATACATGGCACCGTAGTAGTCTAAGTAGAGCGTTGAGCCCTTGCCTTCCAACGGTGTGGTGGTCTCCATGTAGAGCAGGTCGGCATGGGGGTTCTTCTCCAGTCGGTGGTTGTTGGCGCGGATGTAGGCATCGAAGACGGGACTGGGCGTGATGAACAGTCGGCGCACGGTGTCGTTCAGGTTCTCCATCTGCTGGAACATGGTTTCCAGATAGACGTAGCCCTGTTCTTCGCTCTCGGGCGACAGCTGCAGTGTGCGCACGCCGTAGCGCTGTGCTGCCTCTTCAATGCCCTTGTATATAAGGTCGCAGTACGAGCGGTCGCCAAGGCTGTTAGGACCGTATATCACCGTAACCAGCGGTGTGGTGGGCGCCTGTTCCTCGTCGGGGTTAGGCTTGTAGATGGTGCTGCCCTCTTTAGTACAGCTCGCCAGCAGCAATAGTGCCGCCAATGTCAATAGTATATACTTTTTTGTCATCAAGTTAATACTGTTTTAGATTGTTTCAAACACCTTTTAGGCTAGTTATTGGGTGCAAATATAAACATTTTTTCCGAACTAACAAATTTTTTAATAAAAAATTAGCAATATCGCCGGCTTAGGGTTAGCAATCTCCGCGGCAGAGAGTCCAACCGCGGAGCATTGCAAAGTAGTCTACGGCGTTAGTGCCGTTCTCCTGTATGGCCATGGCGGCGCCCACAGCCAGCCATCGGGCGGGCTTGTCGCTGGGTATGCCGATGGGTTCGTCGGGGCCTATGCCTGTAAGTTTACTTACATTTGCGATGTAGGCCTTGGTGTTGTTCTCGTGTGGCGGTGCCCACTTGCTAACGATGGCGCGGATGGTGAACAGGCGGTAGGTGTGGTAGTAGGTGCGTGTTAGCAGCCAGAAGGCTGCGCGCCAACCGTATTCCATCGATTCAAACTGGCAGAAAGCTGCGTCGGTTTGTTGGACTGTCATGCCCTTCCACTTATCCTTGCTTCGGCGGATGTTTAGTGGGTTGTTGTTTCTTATTCCTCTTGGTGTCATAATGTTTAATGTTTAATCTTTTTCTTGTTAATGTTCAATGCTGTGCTGTGGGGGAAGGCGATGCTGTAGGCGGCGTCGAGGGCTTTAAGGTCTACTCGGCGCGGTGAAAGGCCATTTTTAACTGCAACAATGCAGCGCAACAGCTCGCGATGCTTTCGTGGATAGAGCGATGGCGGCGGCAGTATGTCGTTGCCGCACACCTGCTCATCGTTAACCACTACGTTGTGGCACACCTCCCAGATAAAGTCGTCGGTGGCCTGAACGCCGAACCATGCTTTCAGCACGTTGCGTATGCAGAATCGCTTGTACTGCATGCCCAGCATGCGCCTTGTGCGCTCCAGCTTAAACCAGAGCTGCACAAAGCATTCCTGATTATTCTCAATTACAACCATATTTCTATTTTGTTTTACCTACGGCCATTATTATATTTAATGTTCAAACTTACGTTTGTAGTTTGGGGTTTTACAATAGCGGCTGGTGATGTCGTCAAGGGCCACGTGGCCGCGGGTTATCCAACTGCGCAGGGTGGAGTCGCCTGTGCCCTGCTTGCCGTTAAGCTTACGCATCTGGTAGTACTCCTCGCGGGTGAACTCGTCGGGCAACAGCTCAAGCAGATTCTGCGGACCCGACTGGCGCTGGATGTCGATCTCGTCGCGCAACTCCTTCTCAAGCTGGGCACCGAAATACAGCATCTTGCACCACAGATTATACTGCTCGCTCCAGCGCACAAAGTCGGCTATCTCCTTGCTCCACTTGTAGCCGTGGGCCACGTATAGCACCATGCCTTTAAGCCAGGCTATTACGTTGGCGCGATAGCTGAGCACGCGGTAGGCCTCGCTCTCATAGAGGCGGGCTGCATCGCGGTTCTCCTGCGTTATCTCCAGTGCCAGCTTGCGTGCCTGCGGGCATTCTATCAGTCCGCTGGCGGCTTCCAGACGGCAGATGTATGGCATCAGCTCGGCGGCAAACTGCTGGTCGTATATGCCGAGCACGGGTGCGGTGTCGTCGTCGTCGCTGCGGATGATGGTGGCGATGTCGAGTCGGCTCACTGTTCCGTCGTTCACCATCTTATAAAAGAATTTACGAGCATTTGGCGGCGTGGTAGATGCGTTAAAATTCCATCGCAGCGGAGCGATACCCGATACCGAGTCGGCCCCCACTCGCTCCTGTCCGGCCAGCGAGTTGTCGAAGGCTTTTCGTATCAGCAGCCCCACCTCGTCGGCGGTGCCCTTTGATGTTACCTTCTTCAGTGCCTCCACCTCGTCAACCTGTGTGTAGATGTAGCGTTCGCCGTTGTTGTGGGCGTCAACTATTCGCTGATTGAACACGGCGTCGGTAAGGTTGTCTATCAGCATCTGAATGCATATATCTGCAGGGCGCGGGTCTTTTTTCTGCTTGGCGCCGGGGTTCTTCTGTTTCCACTCGGCCTCGCGCTGGCGGTTGGGCAGGTCGCGCTGGCGTATATCCTCCATTATATACTCTATGGGCTTGCGTATTGAGCCCTTACCTATGCTCTGCCTACCGATGAGCAGATTCATAAAGGTGGCCTCGTGATCTACGTTATCCCAGTAGCGGAATCGCACACCGTGCAGGTGGGCACCGAGTGCTGGAAACACCGCGCTGGCCACGGCGGGCTTGTAGTACCACGGCACATTCTTTGTAAGAAGTTTTATTAGTGGCGGCAGGCGCTTTGGCATGGGCGGGGGAGTCTGCATCGTGCCGCCGCAGGCTTTCACGGCAGCCGTTGATTTCATGGCCTGCAGCACCTGTTTCAGTCGGTAGGGCATGCCCTTGCGTGGCTCCTTCAGTGCGTTCTCAAGCGTGTGCTGCCACTCGGCGTAGTCCTCGGCGGTGCATGTGCCGTCGGGCGCGGCCCAGTAGTTGGGTATCACCTGCATCAGTCGCTCCAGCGAGAATCCGCAGATTCCGCGCAAGGTAACGGCCAACTCGAAGGTAAGCACATTCCTGTCGCCCGTGTTTGGCACCTTCCCGCCGTTAAACATCTCCCAGTACTTGGCGATGATATCGCTGAACTCCATGCCGTTGTAGTCATTTTCTTGGCACGGATTTTCGGCGGTTTCTTTTTTTAGGCACGGATTCTTGGACAAGCCAAGCGGCAAAGCCGAGCGTACGCGGATTAACACGGATTTTTTATCCATCCCCTCATTGTCATGTCGAGCGGAGTCGAGACATCTCTGCGGCTCGCCGCTTTGGCGCAGAGCGCCAATTGATGAGATCTCTCCACGCGCTGCGCTTGGTCGAGATGACAAGGGGGTGGAAGGAGCGCTTGGTCGAGATGACAAGGGGGTGGAAGGAGCGCTTGGTCGAGATGACAAGGGAGCGGGTGTCTGCGCAAAGATGCTGTCGTCGAGGCAGATGAGCTCGCGCTCGGTGGTGGTGTAGAAAACGCGGGTGATGTCTTTGGCGCCTTTATCGTAGTCGACGCCGAGCAGCTCACTCGCCCACTTCAGGTTGTCTTCCTGACTCAGCTCGGGGTTTCGGGCGAACACCAGGTGATAGCCCTTGCCGCGGGCGCTCTTTTCAAGCATCTTCAAACCTAGTTCTTCCTTCTTTGCGAGTATGCGCTCCTGCAGCGGCTGCATCTTCTCGGGCGGCACATGGTCTATGTCCATCGCCACGGTGGTGCTCATACGCTTTGAGCCCTTAAGCGTGCCGTCGTCGTTGGGCAGGCAGCTATAGTTGAACTGCACCAGATTCTTCTTACGCGATTCATCGCCGCTGCGCACGGCTGCTAATATCGCCGCCTGCTCGCCGCCGTTCCTCAACTTCAAGTATTCCTCTCTCGAGCAGATGGGGCGCATCTTCTTCACCCCATCCGCAATATAAATATAATGACAACTCATAGTTATATATTGTTATCCCCCTCCCTGTCATGTCGAGCGTAGTCGAGACATCTCCTTCGGAGATCTAGGAGATCTCTCCACGCGCTACGCTTGGTCGAGATGACAAAGGGGGAGGCATGGTTAATGTTTAATCTAGAAATTAGGGTATCCCAATTTTGCGTTAAGGTAGTGCAGGCCGGCCATGGTCCACGTCATGTAAGTCTTTATTTTCTTCTCACCCTTCAGCGAGTAGCTGATGTGAGTGCGGAGGGCGGTGTAGCCGCGACCTTCAAGATCGTCGCTCAGATTCCATCGACCGCCGCTACGATACTGTATGCCCATGTCGCGCAGCACAGCGTTGAAGTCGAGAGTCGACATATTGAAAGTCTTAGCCACCTGAGTAGCAGTGAGAGTGTCCTCAGCATCTTCGTTCAACATGCACAAGGTGTGACCAACGATGATGTCGGCGCGCTCCATAATCTCCGCGGCCGAGAGCTGTCGGCCGTCGCTGTCCTTGGTCGGAATGTAACCGCCAGTCTGTCGAATCTGTGGCAGAACCTCGCTGGTAACCCAGCGCTTGAACGCCTTGGCTTGGGGCAGCTTCGAAGAGAGAATCAGTGAGTAGAGACCCGACTCGTTGATGACAACAACCTTCGATTTGTAGTTCGAACCAGTCCCCTGA
>JAFXUY010000093.1 GCA_017524785.1 Bacteroidales bacterium
CTTGCTAATAGATGCTTTGTTAAACGGAAATATGCGCGTCTTCATGGATGTGTTATCCCACTTGGTGTTGCCGGCCGTTACCTTGTGCATCGGATCGTTTGCTTTGATGGTGCGGTGATGCCGAGGTGGTCGATGGGCACCTTGTCGAGGATGCTTATGTCCATCAGCCCGTCGTCGAGCTTGGCTTTGGGGGCCACGGCCAGGTTGTAGCCATACTGGCGGCTGTTGGCAACGGCGATGAACCATGCGTTGCGGTAGTAGGTGTTGCCGTCGACGGTGATGCGGTAGTCGGAGTTCTTGTAGCGTGAGTATTCGCGCAGTATGAGGTTGGTGTAGGCCGGCAGTCCGCGGGTTTTGGCGGCATGCATGAGGCGTGCGATATAGGCGTCGAAGCCGCATCCGGCAGCATTGACGACTATCCAGCGGTCGTTCACCACGATGCTGTCTATGGTCTGTTCGTATTGCTGGTTGAGCACCCTGATGGCGAGCCATGGCTGTAGCGGCAGGCGCAGGCTACGTGCCAGCCCGTTGCCCGACCCGCATGGGATGATGCCCAGTCGGGTATCGGTGTCTTTGATGCCCTGTACCACGTCGTTCACCGAGCCGTCGCCACCCACGGCCACCACGCAGTGATAGCCCCGTTCGGCGGCCTCGCGGGCTATCTCGGTGCCGTGGTGTATGTGTTCGGTGTAGCGCACCTCATAGTCGAAGAGGTCGTGGTTGAGGTGCTGTTTGAGCAGCGTCTCTATCTTTTTCTGGCGCCCCACACCCGAGATGGGGTTCACCACTATAAGCGTCTTGGTCTTCATAGCTTGTTGTTTATTACGCGGTAGTTGTATTGCTGTATTAGCGCTTTCAGGTATTTGATGTCGTCGTATTCGCCAATGGCGCGCTGGCCCATCAGGATGGTGATGTCGTGGTGCGAGGGTGTCTCGCTGTTGTTGCTCACCATCACATGGTAGCCGTTGCCGTAGTAGACCTGACGCCCCAAGGCGGGCTGCCTGACGGCACTTTCGCCGAAGCCCGGCAGGGTTTCTTCGTCTCCGAAGCCCAGCATGTCGACCAGGGTGGGGAAGAGGTCGGTCTGCTGCACTATGCGCGAGGAGCGTATGCCGCTGTCGTGCTGTGGGTCGAAGACCATCATGGGTATGCGGTACCAGCCGTCGTAGTCGTTGTATTCGGGTGTCAGCCCGTGGCCGCTGTGGTCGCCGCAGATGACGAACAGCGTGTTTCCGTACCACGGCTGCTGTTTGGCAGCCTCGAAGAAGCGCCGCAGCGAGTAGTCGGTGTATTCCACGCATTTCAGTATCGGGTGGCGTCCTTCCTTGAACTGCCCCTTGTGCTCGTCGGGGATGGGGAAGGGGTGGTGCGACGTGACGGTGAACACCTCGGCGAAGAAGGGCTCGCTGTAGGTGCCGATATGCTTTGCTGTGTATTGCAGGAAAGGCTCGTCGAAGATGCCCCACACGCCGTCATAGTCCTCCTTGCGCGCCATCTCGTCGGCGTTGTATTCGTTCATTCCGTGGTATTCGTCGAAGCCTATCTTCTCGCAGGTGCGGTCGAACTCCATCACGCCGTTGTAGCTGCCGTGGAAGAATGCCGTGCGGTAGCCGTTCTTGCGCAGCACTGCCGGCAGGCCGGTGAAGTCGTCGTTGCCGTAAACCGAGTTGGTCATCGGTATGCTCATAAGGTTTGGAATACCGGTGTTTATGGCCATGATGCCCTCGATGCTCTTCTTGCCGTTCGAGCGGCCGTCGTAGACCAGGCTGTGTTGTGCCAGCGAGTCGAGGAACGGTGTCCTTGTGTCGGCACCTTCCTGCCTGTTGTAGCAGCCCATAAACTCTTGTCCGAAGCTCTCAAGCACTATCAGCACCACGTTGCGCGGCTGTATCGTGTCGACGATTGCGCTGTCGGTGGCGGCGGTGCTGTCGGCCACCATGGGTTGCTGGCCATAGGTGAACAGCGTGGCAGCGTCGGCGGCAGGCATATACTCTTTCTCTTCAAGGTCGGGTTTGAACAGCGTGCGCACTATGTTGTAGGCGTCGTTGCTCACCAGTGCGCTGTTCTTGGGCTGGCACCAGCGGCCGGCATCCTCGGGCTGCAGCATGTGGAGCACGCCGCCACGTCCCATAATCACCAGCGCCACCAGTCCCACGCCGACGGCGAAGAGGTCGTTGGCCAGGTGTTTGTTGTATTTGTTGCGCTCGCCGAAGTGCAGGCGGCTGTTGGCTATCAGGAACAGCACGCCGATTATCAGCGGCATTACCCAGGCATACCAGTAGTCCACTGCGAAATGCGGCGCCAGCGACCCCATCTGGCCGCTGATGCCGAGGTAGGAGAATATCTCGTCGCTCAGCAGGCGGTAGGTGTATTGGTAGTAGGCCATGTTGGCGCCTCGCGGAACCAGTATCAGCAGCACTCCGGCAATGTACAGCACCTCGGCTACGATGCGGTACCACCGTTTCCAGCGCACCTTTAAGGGCAGCAACATCATCACGAACCACGGGCCTAGGAATGTGGCCACCGTGGCCAGGCCGAACACGACGTTGCCCCACAGTATTCCCATCCATTCGCCGAAGCCGTCGACGTGGAATATCCTGGTGTTGAAGAGGTAGAAAACCACCTGCACCACGGCCAGCGCGCCGCAGGCAAGCAACCACTTCAGTATTACATACGCATAGATGTTTATCCCTTTCTTTCTGTTCATTTTCAAATATGTTGTTTCAACATTCAAGCATTGAGGCGCTATCACGGTCTCCATCCCGACTCGGACAGTATCTTCTGGCTGTCGGTCTCGTCAAACAGCTGCTGCATCGTGGCACCGCTCTTTTTCATGTAGCGGCGCACTATCTGCCAGCCTATGTAGTCTGTGGTGCGAGGGGCGCTGTCGTCGCCAAAGGCGTTGGTCTTCGGTGCCTCGTCGCAGAAGTTCTGGAACTGCACGCGGTCTTTGCTGTAGAGCATCTTGTTCTGTATCAGCCAAGCCCACACGTTGGCCACGCTGTGTTCCATCCAGTCCAGCTGCTCGCCGGTGTAGCGCAGCAGGGTGGTGTCTGCCAGTCCGGGCATGGTCTGCTCAATGAAGTACAGCACCTTGCCCTCGATAACGGCATAGTCCAGCAGCGTCAGCTCGCCGTCGGGCCGTTCGCATTGCAGGGCGCCCAGCGTGTGCATGCAGTCGGCGGCAATGTGCTCTTTGGTCATTGTGCGCACTATGTATTGCGGCAGGCCGAAGTATTGGTATTTCTCCATGGCGCCCAGGGCGTACATGTCGAGCGACACACACAGGTCCGAGCCGTTGCTGTAGATACGGTAGTCGTAGTTGAAGTCGCCAGTCACCATTGTGTAAAGGCGTTCCACGCGCGGCATCTCGGGGCATAGTTTGTAGGCCCTGGCCAAGGCCCGTCCCAGCTGGCGCTCCACATCCGACAGGTCGCCGTAGAGGCTGTCGGTGATGTGGTATATGTCGTGCATCACTGGGTCGGCAACAAATTCCTTTGTCATCTGCACGAACTCGGGCTCCTCGGGGTAGAACATCAGCAGCTCCGAGTCGTATTCCTCGCGGTGGGCTTTCATCACCTGTTCCAGCTGGTCGGCCGGAGCGGTGAACAGCAGCTGGTCCAGACGGTGGAACTTCACCTTCTCGCTGCCGCCGCAGGCTGCTAAGAGCAGTAGCATGGCAACGACACAGAGACACGTCGCGACGTGTCTCTGTGCCGATTGTTTGTTATGCACTTTGTTATTCGGCATCCTTTTTCTCTTCTTTCTTCTCGGTCTCGTTGAGGATGCGCAGCTTGGCCTGCAGCAGGGCTATCTGTTGGCGGGCGCCTTGCATCTTCTTCTCGAACTCGGCCTTCAGCAGGTCGGCCTGCTTGCTCGAGGCCAGGAAGCCCAGGTTGTTCTCCCACAGGTTGAGGTCGCTGCGCAGCTTCTCTATTTTCTCCTGCAGTTCCTGCTTCTCGCTCTGTACGAAGCGTTTGGCGTCGCCGCCGATGCTCTGCAGACGCTCGCGGTAGGCGGTCTCTTCGGCCTCGCGGGCGCTTATCTTCAGACGCTCGAAGATGGCGTCAATCTCGGCGCGGAACTCCTTGTGCAGTCTTTCCTTCTGGGCCATGGGCACGAAGCCGGCCTCGGCCCAGCGGCGCTGGAAGTCCTTGATGACGGTAAGGTTCTCCTCGCGGTTGTCGCCGAACACGTGGGCCTTAAGCTCGGCAAGGATAGCCTCTTTCTTGGCCAGGTTCTCGCTCTCCTCGGTGCGGCGTTCTTTGAAGAACTCGCCCTTCTTGGCGAAGAACTGGTCGCAGGCGCCGCGGAAGCGCTGCCACACCTTCTCGCTCACCTTGCGGTTGGTGGCACCGATGGTCTTCCATTCCTGCTGCAGCTGCAGCAGTTCCTCGGTGGCTTTCTTCCAGTCCTCGCGCTGTGCTATGGCTTCGGCCTTCAGGCACAGCTCTATCTTCTTCTGGTAGTTCAGGTTCTGCTCGTCGCGAATGGTGCCGAAGTATTCCTTCTTCTCCTCGTAGTGCTTGTCGATCATGCCCTTGAACTTGCCCCATATCTCCTCGTTCACCTCGCGGGGCACGGCGCCGATGGTCTTCCACACCTTCAGCAGCTCGTCGAGGGCGGCGGTGGTGTCGTTCCATTCCTTGGTGCTCTCGGGCTGCTTGGCGGTGAGCTCGGCGGCTTTGTCTATCAGGGCCTGCTTGGCCAGCAGGTTGTTGTCCATCTCTTCTTTGCGGCTGTCGTAGTATTCCTTGCGGCGCTGGTCTATCTGTGCAGCGGCAGCCTGGAAGCGCTGCCATATCTCCTCGTTCTGCTCGGCGGGCACGGGGCCTGTCTCTTTCCAGCGGGCGCGCAGGTCCTGCAGGCCTTTGAAGGCTTTGGTCACCGAGGTCTCCATTATCAGTTCCTCGGCCTGCTCGCAGAGCTGTATCTTCTGTTCCAGGTTGCGCTTCTGGTCCAGGGCGCGCAGCTCGCGGTTAATCTTCAGCTTGTTGAAGAACTGCTCTATCTGGAAGTGGTAGTTCTGCCAGAGGTCGTTCATCTGTTCGCGGGGCACGTCGCCGATGGCTTTCCAGCGCTCCTGTATGTCGTTGAACTTGTCCATCACCGTGCGCATCTGCTCCTCGTCCGAGTCGACAAGGGTGCGCAGCTCCTCGATGAGGGCCTGTTTGGCCTCGAGGTTCTTCTTCTTCTGTGCCTCGATGGCGTCGAGCATCTGCTGACGCTTGGTGCGGTATTGCGAGTAGAGGTTGTTGAACGTGTCGGCAACGGCATCGTTCTTCTCTTCGTATTCTTCTTTGTTGCCTCCGTCGGCCAGGAAAGCCTCGTAGGCCTTCTTCTGCACCTCGCGGTTCAGTTCGTTGAAGCGGTTGCGGATGGCGGTGGCGTTGTGGCGCATCTGCTGGATGTCGCCCTTCAGCAGTTCGGCCAGCGCGTCGCATAGCTCCTCGCGCGAGAGGGCTGTGTAGTCGACGGTAGCCTCGGCGGGCTGCTCCTCGGTCTCCTCGGCCTTGGGTTCCTCGGTCTCTTCGACCTTGGGTTCCTCGGCGGGTGCATCCTCGGTCTTTGGCTCTTCGGCCACGGGCTGCTCGTTTGCAGGCTCTTCGGCCTGGGGTTCATTGTTGATGTTTTCGGCCTGCTGGATGGTCTCCACGGCCTCGGGGGTCTGCTGCAGCTGCTCCTCGTTCTGGGGCTGCAGGGTGGTGTTTTCTTCCATTCTTAGAAGTGTTTTTTGTTTTAGTATTACTGCCGCAAGATGCAACAAACATCTGAACGACAGGTTGTTTTACTTGTGCCACCCTAGGGGGGGCAAAATGCAAATATAAGAAAATAATTTAAAAACAGAAAAAACAATGTCGTCGCGGCCTTCGGCTCTCCTGCTGCGCGAGGTCTTGATCTCCTGCTCGCTTCGCTCACGAAATCTTGTAAATCTTGTAAATTATTTTCGCCTGCGGCGGCCAATTCGAGTAATTCGCTTGTAATTGGCCTGCGTAGCTTTCGCTAAATTCGCTAAATTCGCCGTTCTTCCTCCTGCTCGCTTCGCTCGCGAAATCTATAAATCTAATAAATCTTTCTGAACCCCGTAGGGGTGACAATGTTTAGCCGTGGGTGCAT
Organism: Bacteroidales bacterium; assembly: GCA_017524785.1. Lineage (GTDB taxonomy): Bacteria > Bacteroidota > Bacteroidia > Bacteroidales > P3 > Colimorpha. The sequence goes on from JAFXUY010000093.1 coordinate 6,118, forward strand.
GGTGTGCCGTCGGCTCGGCCTACAACCCACGGATCCGAAACCGGAGAAAAACAAACCCAAACCCCGTAGGGGTGGCACAACAACAGATTTTGTGCC
>JAFXUY010000094.1 GCA_017524785.1 Bacteroidales bacterium
ACACAAAGAACGGCAATAACCCTCTTTGAAGAGATAAAGGTTCGTGTGGTTTGGGACGACGAGGAAGAGAACTACTATTTTTCAATAGTGGATGTGGTGCAAATCCTTACCGACCAACCCTCAACACGTAACGCAAGTACGTATTGGGCGGTGCTCAAGAAACGTTTGCGGCAGGAAGGAGCCGACGAGTTGCTTACAAATTGTAAGCAACTGAAACTTCCTGCTGCCGACGGCAAAAGTTACAAGACCGATGTGGCTGATTTGGAGCAACTACTGCGCATCATCCAGTCCATACCGTCGAAGAAGGCCGAGCCTGTGAAGCGGTGGTTGGCCGAGGTGGGGGCGCAGCGCGTGGACCAGATGATTGACCCCGAGCTGACATTCCAGATGGCCGTCGACGACTACCGCCGCCAGGGCTACAGCGACCACTGGATCAACGAGCGCATGCGCAGCATCGAGATGCGCAAGGAGCTGACCGACGAGTGGCACCGCTCCGGCATTCACGAGCCCAAGGACTTCGCCATCCTCACCAACGTCCTCACCAAGGCGTGGAGCGGCATGACCACCGGCGAGTACAAGCGCTACAAAGGCCTCACCAAGCAGAACCTGCGCGACAATATGACCAACATTGAACTGGCGCTCAACACCCTTGCCGAGGTGGCCACCACCGAGTACTCGCGGCAGTCGAACCCGCAGACCATGGCCGAGAGCCAGCGCATAGCGCAGGAGGGCGGCGACGTGGCCCGCGACGCCCGCCGCACCATGGAGAAGCGCCTCGGCCGCAGCGTCGTCTCGCCGAAGAAAGCCGCCGACTACTTGGCTCCCACCGAAAAGACAAAGCCCCTGCCACCCGCAGACAAACCGAAGAACCGAAAGAACTGACAGAATGAGGCAATGAATTGTACAACGACAACAAACAGATACAGACGATGAAGAAATCAGGTTGTATTGTGGCTATCATTATTGCTGTCCTGATACCAGTGGCTATATATTGTTGGATAAAGTGGGATAGGTTGGTGTCAAAAGGACGTAACTATGAATGCCTGACCGACTATGATGCCCTGGCAGCTGCCTGGCTGAATTTACCAGACGATTCAACTGCCAATATCATGATTTATTCTAACGAGTTTGTTGGACATTATTCAGATAAGATGAGAGGTAAATACAGGTTTATTAATGACAGTGTTTTGGTTGTGCAATGGAATTGGGCCGATGAAAACAATGATGTATATACGAATCCACCCTATACAGATACCCTTGTAATAAGAGGCCGTTATGATTTTGTAAAAATAAACAAGCAATGAGCAGACAGATACATATAGGCAACCTGACCCTGGGCGGCGGAGCGCCCGTCCGCGTGCAGAGCATGACGAATACCGACACCATGGACACCCACGCCACCGTGGAGCTGGCACTCCGCATGGTGGAGGCCGGCTGCGAACTGGTGCGCATCACGGCGCCCGACGTGAAGGCCGCCGAGAACCTCGGCCGCATCAAGGATGAACTCCTCAAGCGCGGCTGCGAGGTGCCGCTGGTGGCCGACATACACTTCAACCCCAAGGCCGCCGAGGTCGCCGCCACGCTCGTGGAGAAGGTGCGCGTCAATCCGGGCAACTACACCGACCGCAATACCGGCAAGCTGGAGTTCACCGAGCAGGAATACAACGACGAGCTGAAGCGGATAGGGGAGAGAATGTCCTCGCTCATCGACATCTGCAAGCGTCACCATACCGCCATGCGCATCGGCACCAATCACGGCTCGCTCTCCGAGCGCATCATGAGCCGCTACGGCAACACGCCCGAGGGAATGGCGCAGAGCGCGCTGGAGTTCGCGCAGGTGTGCGAGGTGCAGGACTACCACGACCTCGTATTTTCCATGAAGGCCAGCAACGTCAAGGTTATGGTCGACAGCACCAGGCTTTTTGTCAAGAAGATGCACGCCCTCGGCATGGACTACCCGATACACCTTGGCGTCACCGAGGCGGGCGACGGCATGCAGGGCCGCCTCAAGTCCGCTGCCGGCATCGGTGCCCTGCTGCTCGACGGCATCGGCGACACCATCCGCGTCTCGCTCACCGAAGATCCCGAGGCCGAGATGCCCATCGCCTACGACATCCTGCAGGCCGTTGGCGCCCGCATCACGCAGCCCGAATACATCGCCTGCCCTTCGTGCGGACGCACGCAGTACGACATACAACGCGCATTGAAGGAAATAAAGGAGAAGACCCGCCACCTGGTGGGCGTGAAGATAGGCGTCATGGGCTGCATCGTCAACGGCCCAGGCGAGATGGCCGACGCCGACTACGGCTACGTCGGTTCCGGCCACGGGAAGATCACCCTCTACAAAGGCAAAGAGATAGTCAAACGCGACATCGACCAGAAGGATGCCGTCGACGAGTTAGTAAAGTTTATAGAACAAGATAGACAATAATTTCAATTTTCAACTTTCAATTTAAAATGAGGTGGAGTTATATTTTGTACGTGCCGGCGTTTGTTTCGGCAATTTGGGCGCTGGTAATTGTGCTGGGGCGTCGGCGCCCCACAAGGTCGCAGGTGATACTGAGCTTGATGCTTCTGATTGAGGCCGTCGCCATGACAGTCTTCGGTGTCTTTTTCCGTGGACGGGAAGAGCAGTTTTTCATCTATACCTATACGTTCGAGGTGTTGGCAGTGGTTTGCGGACCGATGTATTATCTTGCCATCTGTTCGCATACCGAGGCCCGTGGCGCCACCCTCGAGCAGAGGCGCGTCTTTGTGATTCCGCTGCTCTTTATCATTGGCCTCACCGTCGCTGTCTTTTGGCTTGGCCCCCGTCGCTATGAGGTGATGTGCCGCTTTTACCGTGATTATGGTATCTCTTGGGATAAAGAAGATGCGGCATGGAACTTCATGACTATATGGAAATATGGGGTCTTTCCGACGGTACTCATAGTCTATTCGTTTGTATTGGTCCTTATCGCCACGATGAAGATACGCCGCTTTCAACGTCGCTACAACGACTACTATGTCAAGGATATGAACCTGCCGTACTTCAACGTGCGGGAATACAATATTATTGTTTGGGTTTTTGTTCCGCTGGCCGCATTGATATACTATGCAGCCTATATGAGGCCGCCCTATTATAAGTACTGGCTCATCGTTGGCTCGTCGTTGTTGGCGGTGGTGCAGTTTATGTCTGGCCTTTTGGCCTACCGCATGAAATACGATGCCCGTTATCTTGCTGAATATATACGTACTAAAAACCTCGAGTCATGACACCGATAGCATTGATTTATTTCCTTCTGGGCCTCTCGGCGCTCTATTGGCCTTTTGTTACGCTCTTTTTCAAGCGCCGTGTGCTCGGCGCACAGTGGCTCATTATGGCGGCATTGATGTCGATGGGGCTGGCTGTAATCCTCTACAGTACCTTCTTCAACAGCTTCCTTAAGGGCGAATATCTGCTTGTAATCTTATTCATGATTCTTTCCATGTTCACTCCGCCTCTTATCCTTGCAGCCGTCACCAACTTGACCGACACTGAAGAGAAACAGCCGAAGCTGACCAGGCTCCACATGCTCGGCATACCGGCGTTGGTGGTCGTTTTCCTCATGTTGGCATCGGTTATCATAGGCGGTGACGACATGTACCGCCTCTGGATACAGCGCGGCAGCGAAGGCATAGCTAACCGCTTCTTTGCCGGCAGCTGGCGCTACAACCTTATCGTTGCTGTGCACTTCTACCTCTACTGGTTCCTTATAGTTGGCGAGACTACCTTTGTGGGCATATACAGCATCATCCGCATCAATCGTTTCAGTCGCTTGCTTGACGATTACTACTCAGTCAACCGCGTACATCGCGCCGACCTGCTGGGCACCTACCTCTTCGTCGCCCTCAACTGCTTCTTCGTAGTTTTCAGCTATATTATGTATCCTTTCAACACGCCCCGTCCGGTTTTGGGTACTGCCTTTGGTGCTGCCCTGCAGGCTGTAGATATGTTCTTCATAGGCTACTGTGCCTTCCGAACCCCTGTCGGTGTAGAAGTCCTCAATGAACACAGGAAACGCCTGGGTGTGAATTCGCGCCGCGGCCTGGCCTCGCTCGGCTACAACCTCACCGAGTATGTCACCGACTCCAAGGCCTTCCTCGACCCCGACCTCTCGGTCTACATCCTGGCCGACCACTTCCGCGTCTCCGAAGACGAGATTATCGATGCCGTTCACAGCATTCATGGCATCACCTTCGCCGATTATATCGACACCCTCCGCATCGAGCATGCCATCCATCTCCTCGACGATCCTGACAATCACTTCCACACCGACGATCAGGACGATATGACGCGTCTCGCTCATCTATGCGGTTACCTCGAGCGTTCAATGTTCGAGCGCTCTTTCCAAAAGGTTATGCAGACTTCGTTGAAAGACTACCGTCAGTAGCTGTATTTACTCCCCCAGCGCTGGCGCAGGCTGTTGCGCGTCTCGTTCTCGCGCGGCGTGTTGCCTGGTTCGTAGAACTTGGTGCCCTCCAGTCCCTGCGGCAGGTACTCCTGCTCGGCAAAGCCTCCAAGGGCTGTGCCTCCGAAGTCGTGGGCATATTTGTAGCCCTCGTGGTAGCCCAGCTGCTTCATCAGCTTCGTTGGGGCATTCCTTATGTGCAGCGGCACGGGCAGGTCGCCCGTACGGCGTATCATGCTAGTGGCATTCTCAAGTGCCATATAGGTTGCGTTGCTCTTGGCCGAGCAGGCCAGGTAGCAGGCGCACTGCGACAGGTTTATCCGGCATTCGGGGTAGCCTATCTTGCTCACTGCATCGAACGTTGCGTTGGCCAGCAGCAGGGCGTTCGGGTTCGCGTTGCCTATGTCCTCGCTCGCGAAAATGAGCATCCTTCGCGCTATGAACAGAGGGTCCTCGCCTCCTTCTATCATGCGGGCCAGCCAGTAGACGGCTCCGTTCGGGTCGCTGCCGCGCATACTCTTGATGAAAGCCGAGATGATGTCGTAGTGCATCTCCCCCTGCTTGTCGTAGAATGCCAGGTTCTGCTGCACCACGTCGGTGGCCTTCTTGTTGTCTATCACTATGTTTTTGCCACCTATGCGGTTCACCACCAGTTCTATGGCCCCCAGCAACTTGCGGGCGTCGCCGCCGCTGATGCGCATCAGGGCTTCGTCCTCTTTCACCTCCAGGCTTATGCCCTGCGAGGCATAGTGGCGCACCGCCGAGGCTATCAGCTGCCGCATGTCATGCTCGTCAAACTCCTTCAGCACATACACCTGGCAGCGGCTCAGCAATGCCGATATAACCTCGAAGCTTGGATTCTCCGTGGTGGCGCCTATCAGCGTAATCGTGCCGCGCTCCACGGCTCCCAGCAGCGAGTCCTGCTGCGCCTTGTTGAAGCGGTGTATCTCGTCGATGAAAAGAATCGAGCCCTCCTCCTGCTGCGCCTGGTTTATCACCTCGCGCACCTCCTTCACGCCGCTGCTTATCGCGCTCAGCGTGTGGAACGGACGGCGCAGCGTATTGCTGATAATCATCGCCAGCGTCGTCTTGCCGATGCCCGGAGGGCCCCAGAAAATCATGCTCGGTATCTGGCCGCTCTCTATCAACGTGCGAAGAACAGCACCCTGTCCCACAAGGTGCTGCTGTCCTATATATTCGTCCAGGCTCTTCGGCCTCAATATTTCCGCTAATGGAGTCATTGTTCGGTAGTTCAAGGAGTTCAAGGAGTTCAAGTAGTTCAGGGAGTTCAGGACAATAGTTCAGACTTGCAGTATTGTCTTGAACTCCTTGAACTCCCCGAACTCCTTTAACTGCTTATATTATCAGCATTGCGTCGCCGTAGGTCGAGAAGCGGTATTTTTCCTGGATGGCTGTTTGGTAGGCCTCCATCGCCAGCTCGGGTCCCATGAAGGCGCTCACCATGATGAACTGCGTGCTCATCGGATGGTGGAAGTTCTTCACCATCATGTCCGCAATCGTGAAGTCGTAGGGCGGGAAGATAAACTTGTTCGTCCATCCGTCGTAGGGGAATATCCTGCCCGGTATCGTCACAGCGCTCTCCAGCGCACGCATCGTCGTTGTGCCGACGGCGCATATCTTGCGGCCGCCCTCTTTCGCCTTCTGCACCATGTCGCACACCTCGGCGCTCAAGTGCATCTCCTCCGCGTCGGCGCGGTGCTTGCTCAGGTCCTCCACGTCGATGCTCTTGAACTCGCCCATCCCGCAGTGCACCGTCAGCTCGGCCCAGTTCACACCCTTAATCTCCATCCGCTTCAGCAGCTCGCGGCTGAAGTGCAGGCCTGCTATAGGCGCAGCTATCGAACCTTCCACCTTGGCGTATATCGTCTGGTAGTCATCGGCATCGCGTTTCTCAATGTCGCGCAGCCTGCGCAGCTCGTCGGGCAGCGGCGTGCGTCCCATGCCCTTGATAATCTTTATGAACTCGTCGTGCTCGCCGTCGAACAGGAACCTTATCGTCCTTCCGCGGCTCGTCGTGTTGTCCACCACCTCGGCCACCAATGCGTCGTTCGTGCCGAAATACAGCTTGTTGCCGATTCTTATCTTGCGGGCAGGGTCCACCAGGACGTCCCACAGGCGCATCTCCTCGTTCAACTCCCTCAGCAGCAGCACCTCGATTCTGGCGCCCGTCTTCTCCTTCTCGCCTTCAAGCAGTGCCGGAAACACCTTCGTGTTGTTCGCCACCACCACATCGCCCTCGTCGACATAGCCAATAAAATCTTTGAACACGTGGTGCTCCACACTTCCCGTGGCGCGGTTCACCACCATCATTCTCGCCTCGTCACGGTTCCTGACGGGCTTCTCGGCAATAAGCTCCTTCGGCAGATTGAAACGGAATTGAGACAGTTTCATTGTTTTACTTTTTAGCTTTTACTTTTTAGCTTCCAATTTCGTCCTATAAACGGAAAAAAATACAATTATTGTATGTGGCCGAAAAAAAAACTTTAAAACCGCTCCCTGCCGCCCCCTCCCGTGGCGAATCATACTGACCGGGCTCTCGCCAGAGTCTCTCCCGGGGCGCCGAAAAGCAGTCCTCATCCTCAATTGTTTACCGATTGTTCTTCGATTGTTCTTCGATTGACTATCGAAGAACAATCGAAGAACAATCGAAGAACAAACGAAGAACAGGGTGCCTTTGAAGGGGGTATTAACCATTGTGTAACGTCGGGTGATTGGACGGCGCCGCGTAGAGCCCCCTGCGCCCTGTGGCGTTTTTTTTTCTTCTTGATATATACTATAATTTTTTTTTCTTCGTTATAGGAGGAAATTGTCCATGAAAATGAACCGTCAGCATATTGTCGCATTCATATTGCTATTTTTTGCCGCTCTGCCTCTGCGGGCCCAGGAGTTTGCTCCCGCCGGCGACGCCGAACTGATGACTTCGCGTTTTGTGCAGGCCTACGACTCGCTACTCGACAACTACTACCTGCGCCGCAATGCGCACCACAACCTGCGCTCGCACCGCGAGTTTTCGCTGGACGACTTCGACGCGCTGCCCGACAGCGTGATTATGCGCCGGCTGGGCGCGATCCACACGGTGATACCCCTTACGTACAATGCCGAGGTGCGTTCTTTTATCCGCTTCTACCTGCGTCACATGTCGACGCGCCTCGATGTGATGCTTACGCTCTGCGAGTTCTACCATCCTCTTTTCGAGGAGACGCTGAACCGCTATGGGGTGCCCGAGGAGTTGAAGTATCTTTCGATTGTTGAGAGCGCCATGAATCCGCAGGCCACTTCGCGCGTGGGTGCCGCGGGGCTGTGGCAGTTTATGTATTCCACCGGCAAGCTCTACGACTTGGAGGTCAATTCGGTGGTCGACGACCGCCGCGACCCCTACAAGTCGACGGTGGCCGCCGCCCGCCACCTGAAGGATCTGTACACGGTCTTCGGCGACTGGCAACTGGCCATAGCGGCATACAACTGCGGCGCAGGCAATGTGAACAAGGCCATTGCGCGTAGCGGCGGACACAACTTCTGGGAGATCTACCCCTACCTGCCCCGTGAGACGCGAGGCTATGTGCCGGCGTTTATTGCTGTCGTGTATGTGATGAATAACTATAGCCACCACGGCTTGCGCCCCGGAAGATTGAACCTCCCTGTGCGCACCGACACGGTGAACCTGCACCGCGACTTGCTGTTGCCGTTTGTAGGCCAGTTTACAGGTGTGTCGGAGGATGAACTGCAGACGCTGAACCCGCAGTATCGCACAGCCCTTGTGCCTGCTTCGTCGGGCCAATATTCGCTCTGTCTGCCGTCGGCCAAGGTGGAGCTGCTTATAGCCAACATGGACACGATAGCCACGCTTTCGGCCGACAGCCTGGCGCGGAGGCCGATAAGGATAGAGCCGTCGCACGGCAAGAGGGGCCAGGCCGTCAGAGGCGGCTCGTCGGGCGGCAAGTACTACACTGTGCGCAGGGGCGACACGCTGTACAAGGTGGCCTCGAAGCACGGCATTTCCGTGGCGAAGCTGAAGAAGCTGAACGGCCTGCGCAGTGACAATATACGTGTCGGACAGAAACTGAAGGTGAGATGAACTGGGAGCGTATAAAGAACATCAAGGGACTGAAGTATATAGTGGCCACCGTGGTCTTTGTGGCGGTCATCGTGTTTATCGACGACTACAGCCTCCGTGTTTCGTCGCGCCTCGCCAGCCAGGTGCGCGACCTGCACCGCGAGGAGGAGGAGCTGAGGCTGGCCATCGTGCAGGACTCGTCGGCCAACGCCGACCTGCGCGACAACCTTGACGCCAAAGAACACTACGGCCGCGAGAACTACTATATGAAACGCCCGAACGAGGATATATTCGTCATCAAATGAAACGCCTGTCGCTCATACTGATATTTGCCGCTGCAACACTTGCAGGCTGCACCTCTGTCAAGTCGTTCATGGCCCGCGACCTGGACGACGAGGATTTCGTCATCGGCCAGCTCTATGCCGACGAGCGATACGACGAGACTCCTGTGATAGCAGAGCCTGTGGAGGCCAAGCCCCAACGGCAGCCCGACGGCTCGGACTGCAACAACGCACTGGGCCTCAAGTGCAACAGCAGCGACAACGAGTTGCTCTACAAGACGGTCAACTCGTGGCTTGGTGTTCCCTATCGCTATGGCGGCACCGACCGCAACGGCATCGACTGCTCGGCTTTTGTGGGTGTCGTCTTCCGTCAGGTTTACGGCAAGAACCTGCACCGCACGGCCAACGACATGCTGCAGGATGTAAGCCTGATACAGAAGAACCAACTCAAGGAGGGCGACCTGCTCTTCTTCACCAACTCGAAGGGCAAGGTGTCGCATGTAGGCATCTACCTCAAGGACGGCCTCTTCGCCCATAGCTCCACGTCGGCCGGTGTATGCGTCTCGCGTTTGGCCGACAGCTACTGGAGCAAGCATTTCTACCGCGGCGGCCGCGTAAAATAATTGTACGCGGGCTGCCGGTCGGCGGCAAAAGAAATACTACTTACTGTTTGTATAGCCCAGCTTCAGGAGGGTGGCCACCACCTTCTCCTTCTGCTCGCCTTGTATCAGAATCTCGCCGTCTTTGGCCGAGCCGCCCACACCGCAGGCGCTTTTCAGCTTCTTTCCAAGCTCTTGCAGGTCGGCGTCGGTGCCGACGAAGCCCGCAACCAGCGTCACGGTCTTCCCACCACGGTGGTTGCGCTCAATTCTCACCCGCAGTTTCTGCTGTTGGGGCGCCAGGGTCTCGGCCTCCGGCTCCTCGTCGTACTGGTATTGGAAATCGGGGTTGGTGGAGAACACCACACCCACGGCTTGGTTTTTCTTGCTCATTTCTGCGTCGGGTCTATGATTATCTTGCCTAGGTTGGGGGCAATCTCGCGCAGGGGGTATTTGAGGTCGCGGGCGTAGATTTTCACCGAGCGCGGGTGCATCACGAAGTGGACGCTGGTGCCGATGTTCTCGCCCTCGCCGTCGAGGTTCACCCAGCGGTCGGCGTTGCCTTCAATCAGCACATCTTTGGCGCGGAACATCTCGACGTGCTGCGAGAGGTCGAGGTGGTTGGTGAAGGCCAGGGGGGCGGTGATGGGCAGGTGGTCGATGGGAACCTTGTCGATGATGCTGATGTCCATCAGGCCGTCGTCGAGTTTGGCTTTGGGGGCCACGGCCAGGTTGTAGCCGAACTGGCGGCTGTTGGCCACGGCGATGAACCAGGCGTTACGGTAGTATTCGTGGCCGTCGACGATGAGGTGGTAGTCGGAGTTCTTGTAGCGAGAGTATTCGCGCAGGACGAGGTTGGTGTAGGCCGAGAAGCCGCGGGTCTTGGCGGCGTGCATGAGGCGTGCGATGTAGGCGTCGTAGCCGCAGCCGGCGGCGTTGACCACGACCCAGCGGTCGTTGACGACGATGCTGTCGATGGTCTGCTCGTGCTGCTGGTTGAGGACGCGGATGGCCAGCCAGGGCTGGAGCGGGAGTTTGAGGGTGCGAGCCAGGCCGTTGCCCGAGCCGCAGGGTATGATGCCGAGGCGTGTGTCTGACCCTTTGAGGCCTTGGACCACGTCGTTGACCGAGCCGTCGCCGCCTACGGCCACCACGCAGTCGTAGCCTCGGTCGGCGGCGTCGCGGGCAATCGTGGTGCCGTGGTGTATGTGTTCGGTGTAACGGACTTCGTAGTCAAAGAGGTCCTGGTTGAGGTTCTGTTTGAGCAGCTGCTCTATTTTCTTCTGCCGGCCAACGCCAGAGATAGGGTTGACGATGATAAGAGTCTTGTTTTTCATTGCAGTGTGAGTTTGTTGTTTATGAGTCGGTTGTTATACTGTTGAATGAGTGCACGCAGGAAGCGGATGTTCTGTTTGGAGCCCGAGGCGTAGTCGCCCATGATGACGGTGATGTCGTGCTGAGAGGGGGTGTCGGCGTTGTTGGTCACCAGGACGTGGTAGCCGTTGCCGTAGTATACCTGCCAGCCGAGTCCGTCGCTGTCGCGGCTCACGCGGCTGCCGAAGCCTACGAGGTCTTCGTTGCAGCCCAGCCAGTCGGCGAGGGTGGGGTAGAGGTCGGTCTGCTGCACGATGCGGCTGAAGCGGCGCCCCTCGGGACGCTGCGGGTCGAAGACCATCATCGGGATGCGATACCAGCCGTCGTAGTCGTTGTATTCCGGAGTGAGGCCATGGCCGCTGTGGTCGCCGGTGATGAT
>JAFXUY010000095.1 GCA_017524785.1 Bacteroidales bacterium
CACCAATGCCGACCAGTTCCAGGCCGACATCCAGCCGCTGATGACCTCACCCAAGCCCGACATCGACATCGACTGCACGGGCATGACCTACACCTCGTCACAGGGGCTCCGCATCTTCCTCTCGCTCCAGAAGAGCGTCCTCGCCCGTGGCGGCAAGATGGTGATGCTCAACATGAACCCGCAGGTGAAGGAGGTCTTCGACATCACCGGCTTCTCCAACATCATAGCCATCCGATAGCTCGCGCCATGAAACTTGACATGCACTGCGAGATGATTCTCGACGAGTACCGCGACCGGCTTCCTATCCTAAACAAACAAAAGGATGTGGTGCTTGACATATTGAAGCGGACTCTGAAAGAGAACAACATGGTTGTCACCGCCATCGAAGGCCGCGTAAAGACCGAGAAAAGCCTCGCTGGCAAGCTGGAGCTGAAAGGAAATAAATACCACACCATCGACGACATTACTGATATCGTGGGTGTCCGTATCATCACCTTCTTCAGTGATGAGGTGGACCAGATTGCCGCCCTTGTAGAACGCATGTTTGAGATTGACTGGGACAACTCGGTCGACAAGCGCAAGATGCTGGAGATTGACCGTTTCGGATACATGTCGCTCCACTATATCTGCCGCATTCCAAAAACATTATGGGAAGATCCGCAACAGCCCTTGCTCAACGAGATGCGCTTCGAACTGCAGATGCGCACCGCCCTGCAGCACGTGTGGGCCAACATGCAACATGACACCGGCTACAAGAGCGAGGTGGAGATTCCCATGGAACACCAGCGCAGCCTCAACCGTCTGGCTGGCATACTCGAACTCGCCGACGAACAATTCAGCCACATACGCAAAGAAATAAACGACTACCGCCGCAATGTACAATCGCTCGTGGCCAGCGGCAACTTCGACGAGGTGCCACTCAACGGTGACACTTTCCGCAGCTACTGCGAACTGCGTCCGTTCCATCGTCTAGCCGAAAAAATTGCAACTATCAACCAAGCCGAACTATATGAGGACAGTCCTATGCCCTACTATAAGGTCCTACTTCGCCTCAATATGAAAACAATCGGCGATGTAGAACGTATGCGTGCAGAATGCAGCGAAGGCGCCTACCAGTTGGCCCTGATACAGTTGGCCGGAACTGGACTCGATATTGTAGCCTACTCGGTAGCGCTGCAAAACCTCTGCATAGTTAAGATACTCAAACTTGGATTTGGCGTAGCCGGGCTTACAAGCATGTTCAATTCCATATATGGAGAAAGCTCTTATAATGCCCAACGTGCCGACCGCATCTACCAGCAAGCCATGCGAAGCAACCTTATATAGCTATTAAAGTAGACAGTAGTTAAAACAAATGGACACTTCATTATTCGACCGCGCAGCACAGTTTGCCATAGAGGCACATCAAGGCGCCGAACGCCGTGGCAAAGGATTTCCTTATATCATACATCCCATGGAAGCAGCGGCCATCGTGGCTACCATAAGCAACGACCCCGAGATGCTCGCCGCAGCCATCCTGCACGATACAGTGGAAGACACCAATGTCACAATCGAGCAAATTGAAGAACAGTTCGGCCCACGTGTGGCCCGTCTGGTACATGTAGAGACAGCGCAGAAAGGAGACTCTTGGCGCGCCCGTCGGGAAGTCCAGATCGAAAGGTTCAAACTAGCCGACCGCGACAGCAAAATTGTGGCTATGGGCGACAAACTATCCAACCTACGTGCCATCGCTATCGACTACCGCGAACTGGGAGATGCCCTATGGAGCCGTTTCCATGCCCCCGAAGGAAAGAAAGACATTGAGTGGTACTACCGCAGTTTAGCCGTCGCCCTCAATGAACTCGCCGACACAGCTCCCCATCAGGAGTTCGTCTCCTTGATAGAAACCACCTTTAAAGGGTAAACTTCACCACGATAGCCACGGGGTGACCCTGCACCACACCAAAAACTCCTTGCATTTTGCATGGAAACTTTCCTTTAATGACACCCACGAAGAGGTGTCACTCACAAACGTACTACAGCAATAAAAAAGGACCCCCCACAGACTGCGGGGGATCCCAACCATAACCAAATAAATATGAAAAACTTTTCTTGATTGAGGACAACCTGCCGCGCGGTTACTTACGCAGGCCAAGCTGTTTGACGATGTTACGATAACGCTCGATATCGGTCTCCTTCAGATAGTCAAGCATCTTACGGCGCTTACCAACGAGACCCACAAGGGCGCGTTCAGAAACCTGATCTTTCTTATGCTGCTTCATCAACTCGGTGAGGTGCTGGATGCGATAGGTGAATAACGCAATCTGTCCTTCGGCGCTACCAGTGTCATTTGCGGATTTACCATACTGGGCGAAGATCTCTTCTTTTTTTTCTTTTGTCAGATACATAACGTGTTACGTTGTTTTATTTCTCTTTTTTCGTTCTTTATTTCGGCTGCAAAAATACGCACTTTTTCTATACTGGCAAAATATTTTTACTTTTTTTGCCACATTTAACACTTATTATGAAAGTACGAGACCCACGTAACGGCCACTTTTATATTGCGGCGGCTATTTCGGCAGCCAAAGTCTTAAGTTCTTCTGGGGTCATATCGACGTGGTGCCCGAAATTAAGGTCGCCAGGCTTGTTGAGAGGCATTAAATGGATATGCACATGGGGTACGTCAATACCAACGACAGCCTCTCCAACCTTAATGCAAGGACAAACCTTCTTCAGACCTTTTGCCACGCGTTTTGCGAAAAGGTGCAGTTCAGTGAATAGTTCATCGTCTAGATCGAATATGTAGTCAACCTCTTTCTTGGGAATGCAGAGGACATGCCCGCGAACGACCGGATTGATATCGAGGAAGGCGAAGCAATGCTCGGTCTCAGCCACTTTATAGCAGGGGATTTCGCCTGAAACAATCTTACTGAATATAGTTGCCATTCTTATCTTTCTATTTTAGTTAGTTCGAAAGTCATCTTGCCAGCAGGCACATTTACCTCGACAATGTCACCAACCTTGTGCCCAAGAAAAGCTGAAGCAAAAGGAGATGTGATGCTGATTTTGCCTTGCTTTAGGTTGGCTTCGCTCTCGGGAACAATGGTATATTTCTGTACCATCTTGTTCTTGGTATTGCGAATGGTTATGATGGAGAGCAGCAACACCTTGGAGGTATCAATCTTGCTCTCATCAAGCAGACGTGCATTGGCAACAAGCTCCTGGAGCTTGCTAATACGCGCCTCGAGGTGCCCCTGGGCTTCCTTGGCAGCATCGTATTCGGCATTCTCGCTGAGATCTCCTTTGTCACGTGCTTCTGCGATAGCTGCCGAGGCGGCAGGACGCTCGACGGCGATAAGCTGGTGGAGTTCGTCTTTCAGTTTCTGTAGGCCTTCTTCGCTGTAATATTTTATTTCAGCCATAATAATGTTGTTTTTCTTTAGACGTTTAAAAAGTGGGAAAGGCTTGTGGAATAAGCCTTTCCCATTTTTGAATTATGTGTTCTGTACTCTTAGAAGCGGAAGCTGGCGCCAATGGCATGGGTGCCCTTGAGCGGTGAAGCCGTGCGGTAGGAGTAGTCGATGGTTAAACCCACGTTGGAGTCTTCCTTCTTGCTGAGGGGCACGTCAACCGAAGCACCAGCACAGATACCACTGTTGGCCGTTGCTGGGTCGCCACTCAACAAACCAGACTGCAGGACATATCCCGCACGGAGTTGCAGGATATTCAGCAGACTGTATTCAAGGCCTAGTGCATAGTTGTCGCGCAAGAAGGCGTTGGAAGTGAAGCTACCAGCAATGGTGAGACGCTGATTCCACTTCTCGAACAAGAAGTCGTATGAAAGACCAATGTTCAGGCATGTGGGGAGCTCCATCTCGGCTGCACGGGTCTCAACAGTAAAGGTATTGCCAGCATGATTGGTCATCGTAAGAGAGTGACCTGTGCCGCCAAACTTCATCGAGGGACCCCAGTTCTTGAGGGAGATACCAAACTTGAGCTCATCGTTCTCACCAGTGACATACTGGATACCGGCATCAATGGCAAAGCCAGAACCAGATACATTATCGGTAGACTCGGTAGCCAGCTTGAAGACAACACCTCCATGGATGGTGTTGGTGAAGCTATGAGCATAGCCGACATTGATGTTCATATAGCTCGGCGAGAAAGTACCATTGGAACCGGGTTCCGGACTCTCATAGGTGGTGACAGCAAGCTCACCGAAACTGATGGCGGATACATACACGCCCAAAACACCAGCCTCGAAAATACGGACACCAAGGCCAAAGGTATTCAGCGAAGCACCGCTGCTCAAGCCATTCTTTCCACCATAAAGGATAGTGTTGGTGTAAGCCACCTCAATGTTGTTGACAAAAGCCAAACCAGCAACATTGGAGAACATGGACTCGAGGCCACGCACGTTGGCATAGTTCACACTTCCCCATCCGGTGCTGCGCGCCCACGGGTTGATGAGCAACTCGTTGGCACCGGCTGTTCCGCGACGCTCGTCGTTGCCAGCCCAAGCCGACTGCACCGACATTGCCGACAGAATCGCAACTACTGCAAATATCTTTAATACATTCTTCATTTCTGTGATATTTTAAGAGGTTACTTACACGGTTAGAATTGGTACGAATTGAGGTCGACCGGACGCATTGTACCGAACCACTTAATCACACGCTCGCCGATGCCAGGCACTGAGACGTGGATGAGATACATACCACCAGCAATCGGAATACCTGTGTGGTTGTGCAAATCCCAGTCGGCTGTAGTGGCGTTGACAGGCGTAGGTCCAATGGTGCGGACTAGTGTACCGTCGACGGTATAGATACGGATGTAGCAGCCTTCCTTCTCGCCACTCTCGTTGATACCAGTGGGCAGATTGATGATGCGCACCTTGGTCTCAAGCTGGCTGGCGGTCTCATAGTAGGAATAACTGTAGTAGGGGTTGGGAACAACGTTGATAAGGCCCAACAAGGAGTCTGCGAAACTCTTGGCATCGTTGCCACTGGTGGCCATATCTTCGATAACAGCGTCTTTCTCCGACAAGCGGAACTGATATGCAGGCATATTGTTGTTCAAGTTAGAGAGACCGCAGTCTGTGTTGCTGGTGGCGTTGTTCGACATGAAGCGGCCATAGGGCGAACGGACATCAATGTCAATCGTCACATCGCAGGGAATACCATTGCTGGGCGACTCGGCATTGAGAGTCTCGCTGCGACCAGGATACTTGAAGGCGTAGCGGTCGGGCACGAGAGGCATATTAACCCATGCGACAGAAGCATAGAGCAGGGCGATGGAGTCACGCACAGCGCTCAATGTGCTATACTCAGCGATGGAAACACCGTGGTAGAATTGATAGAAACCAGCCTTCTTGTACACAGTGTCGAGCAGGCGCTCGGTGGAGCCGAGCATCTTCATGGCCCAACGACCGGCATCATAGGAAGGTGTGCGGTATTTAACAATCTGACGGTTGGACTGACGCATGTTAACAAACGGCTGGGCACATGCATTCATCACATAAATATAATGACGGCCACCAAGGACGTAGTTCTGCGTACCATCCATGTCAGTGTATACCGGATTCCAAAGCATGTCACGACCATTGTACTGGGCATAACGGGAATCTTCACCGAACATAATGTTCAGACGCTCGCCAGTGACAGTGTTAATTGCATAGCCAGGGAACCAACCCATACCTTCGGCACTAATGTAGGCGGGGTTGGATGGATCATTGACATTTGCTGTGCCATTGTAAGCATAGGCACCTTCTCCGCCAATGAAGCGACCTTGTTTATCGACCGAAGCGTGACGGCGCGAACTGAACTTACGGGCATTGCCCTCAGACTGCGTATAGTCGTCGCACATCTCAATAATCGGGCAACGGGTCCACTTGGTTGTATCGGCAGTAAAGACGATACGCACACTGGGCAGCTGGGTAAGGTCGTTGTAGTTGAGCGACATATTGTAGAAGTTGGTCATCAGCTGACGCTCCAGAGTGTTGCCACCGACGGAAGTCTGACCAAGGTTGTAGAGGCTGTCGATGACGCTCTTCTCAGGCATGTAGTACGAGTAGTTGAAGCCCGGATGGAACGGCATTGTGGACACCAAGCCGTAGGGCGACCACAAACCACCAGCAACACCCTCGAAAATCTGATCCTTATCTATGGCCTCTGTCTGCGGGTTCTTGTTGGGAGCCTGATAAGTCTTGAAATAGTCTTCGTCGAGGTAAGCCTCATTAATGTTATACGGCGTTGTGCCAATGGCAAAACTGTTATACGAATTCGAAGCAAACTGTGCACCGGCACGTATCCAGTTGCGGGCAAGATAGGAATCGTTATCGGCAATACCGCTGAGCCAACGCACATTTTCATTGGCAAACGACATGCGCGAACCCAGAAGGGCACCACTCTTCACAAAACCTTGATAGTAATACGAGGCGAGGTTGTTGGAGTAGGACTCATCAGTCAGGTCGGTAGAAACTGCCGGCGGATTGACCAACGTGACAGCAAGACCAAGTTCAAGGAAAAGCTGTTCGTTGTAGCGCGAAATAGCAAAATCCGACTCAACAACATCTTTATATACTACATTGCCACCCTCGTTGACGGGAATCTTGCCACCATCGGCCGACACAATGCGCCAGCGGGTGTCTGCAGTAATACCATCGTCAGCATTGCCGTTGGGGTTGCGGAACATGATATTGTAGTTACCAACCTTTATCTTTAACGGGTCAATAACACGGACGTTGATAGGACCATAGTTCTCTTCGTACTGCGGGTTGGGAATGATGCAGGGGCTATCCATGTGCGATTGATCGGAAGTACCATTGCTGGAAATGCTTTCGACAAACACACCCGGCTCCTTGGCAGGACTGTTGGGTGCACCCATCAACTCAACGATGGAGTTTTCGGTGAGACGTAAGGCGGAGCCACCGTTACCGAAGCCCTCAAGACGAATGATGTTGGGGCACATGCCAAATTCAGACTGTGCAACCTTGCCGCCATCTTCAGCTATGGGATTATGCGGAATGGCTGTGATGGGTGCGATGCTACCGCCACGCTCGTTCTTACGACCAGCGAGGTAAGGCTCCTTCTGACCATCGAGAAACTCGGCATCGGTCTGCGAGTACTCCTTAAAGCGGTTCTGGGCGTATGCTATAGCAACGAAATAATACTCGCGGTTGTTGACCAGGCGTGTGTTCTGACCTGAAGCAAACTGGTCGCTTGTAACACGGAACACATGCTGGATACCCTTATTGGCACCATTAACCATAACCTGGCCAGAGAGAAGACCTGTGGCGGTGTTGGTGGTGAAGTTAACCAAGGTTCCGATAGGCAGCGACTGGGCTTCATCATAGTAGTTCTCAATATCGCACTGGGCAACAGGACGAGCCTTTGTGATATCTCCAATATCAGCGATGGAAACAGAAGCATCTTTCAACTGATAAATCTGATAGCCCTCGAACTTGTAGCTACGGTCGTCGACCGAATACTCTACAAGATTACCATTCTCATCATAGAACGAGTGAACAATAGCGGGATCAACTTCAGAATATTTCTCGCCATAGTTATTGGATTCCTTGTTCTCGTAGGTTACATAAAGGATAACCTCGTTGTTGAGTTCCTGGCAGGTGAGTGTAGGAGCATCGGGACCATCGAGGACCTTGAAGCAGTTCTCAAACAGAGCCTGGCAGACATCATCAATCTGACGGAGCAACTCAACCGAGGCCCAAGGACCACCCGAAGAAGCCTGTGCGAAAGGAATACCAACGGTAATGTAGTTCAATGCACCAGGTTTCAGGGTGAAAGGACCGGCCGACTGCATAAAACGACGGTCGTTGGGACTGTTACCGATGGTCTCTTCAGTCCAGTCATCGGCATTCTCTTCGGGAACAACACCATTGGTGCCCCAATGCCACGGGTCACTGTCACCGGGGAACATGAAGTCGCATTCAACGTTACCAGTAAGAGCCATTCCACCATATTTCATGCGCGTATTGTCGTTCCAGAAACCACGCAGATAGTTATAATAGTCGGTAGCCTTACGGGGCTCACTGTTGATACCTGATAACGAGTTATTATAGTACACAAAACGACGCATACCGAAACGTTCGTCATCAACAATATTGTTACCAAAGTTCACACCATTGATGGCGCAGTTGCCAGTGTAATCGTCCGGAATGAAATACCAGCTACGATGGTCAATGGCAAAGAAGAGGTCGGCGTCATCGGTGATGGCGATAGTATCATAGTAGGGTTGTCCAGTCACAGGATGACTGTTGCGTTTATATCTTGCTAGCAAGGATTTCAAAGGATCGCTACCATTGGTAAGAATCCAAGAAATATTGATTTTGGGATTATCCTTGCCGTCGGGATCCATGTAAGGACCCTGGAAGAAGTCGATACCAACTGCCGGAGGATTGCCAGAATAGCTACCGGCACCAGTAGCATCAGTCTCATTACCATTGTAACAGTAGCCAAGACCACGGCGGACGTCGCAACCGACATAGTCGTCATAAGCATTACCAAGGTCCGGGTCAACCCACTGGCTGAAGTAAGTCTCACGGAGTTCATAGGTCGAACGGTTGATAATCTCATACGAATAGAAGGTCATATTGTTAATCTCATCGTTCGTGGCGAAAGCAAAAGCCTGTGCACGAATCTCAAGACCAATAGGCTGACCGCCCGACTCGGTATGGGTGTTACCCATATCATTGAAGATCCACCAAATAGTCTGGTCACCCTTCAAGACCTGGTCGGAAAGAATACCGCCAGTGACAATGTTTGCCTCTGTCTCCATGGTAGGGGCGGTTATGTAGTTCTCACCGGGCTGGAGGCTGGCTTTTAGAGTACGGGGGCAAAGCTTATTGTCAAAATCATAATAAGGATAGTCACCATTATGGGGGTTGTACTCCAAGTCGCCATCAGCATCATAGAACGGGGCTAGGAAACTCGAAAGGTCGTCGCCTTCACCCTTGGCCGGCCAGTTGACAATAGCGTCGGTGAACACATTCTCTGGAGGATTGTCACCTCTCAACGAGACTGTATGCTCTTCCTCGTCATACTCAAAATACGACTTAAGGTCAAGAACCTCGGCTTTGGTGATAATCCAATGCTTGTCGTAGGCATTACATACCGGCAGGTCGATAGATGCAGTACCGTTGATCTTCAGTGGACCGGGCCAATAGTCATCACCTTCGCTACCAAAACGAAGGGCGGCAAGGCGAAGCTGGTCGTTGACATCGGTACCACCAATCCACAGAGCAGCACAGTACAGAGGACTGGTATTGCTGTTCTTCGGGATATGATACTGTGTAACACTACCGTCATACCACATATTGCCGTAACCGTTTATCAGAGCACGCACATTGTTGATGTTCAATTCGGCAGTACTTTGTGCACGCTTACAAACAGCAGCTTTTGACTGTATGGCGGCTTTTTTCGTGTTGGTCTTACTGCACTCGGTGCACTCGCGGGCCATTACCGACCCCGAGAGCGTGGCGAGCAACAAAGACACCACTACAAGTTTGCTGTATATACTTTTCATCTTCATAATTATTTATCGCGTTAAGATTAGAAGTTATAAGACAGAGACAGTCTGATAGTACGCGGGCTGGAATAATTCCAGTACGAGTTATTGAGATAGATGCCATAGAATTCACGGTAGGCCTCAGGATTCAACTGGTTGTTGATGGTCTGCTGGGTCTCCGGATCGGTCAGGTAGCCGTTATCCTCGGGGTTACCAGTAGTGGAGAACACACCGGTGACGTTGCGGATGTCAAAGAGGTTGTTGATGGTGACAGCGGCAGTGATGTAGGTGTCACGCTTGCCAACCTTGATAGGCCAAACCTTGTCAACAACAACGTTGAAGTAGAAGCCCCAAGGCAGACGAGCACCGCGGTATCCACCGACGATGGTCTGACGGGTGTTGGAGAAAGCACGGGTGTAAGGACGACCCGACTGACCAACAGCCATGAAGTTCACACCGAAATTCTCAAGCAGCTTAACTTCTTTCTTACGTTTCTCACCGGTTTCCTTGTCAGTAACGACACGGGTAATGGTGGGGCCGTTATACTTGGCACCGCTGGCATAGCGGAAGTCAACATTGGCCTTGAACTCGTGACGACGGTCATCGCTAATGGGGTTGAGCATCTTCAAGGTGGTGTAACCTTCCTTGATAAGCTCGGTCATAGTGGTCGACGAAAGACCGGTACCTTCTGCATACTGGAGGGTGTAGTTGGCATTCACACGGATGTTCTTGGTCTGACGAAGGTCATAAGCCAAGGTGATACCCTTGATGGTCTTGAAGTCTTTGTTGTCGTAGCTGTAATAGTTGGGGTTCGGGTCTGCACCGGCATACTGGACCAACTGGATAAGGTCGCGGGTCTCTTTGTAGTAGGCCGAAGCACTGACAGCCGACGACTGGTTCAGAGCCTGCTGGAAGCCTAACTCATAGTTGGTGATACGCTCGGGCTTCAAGTTAGGATTGCTGATAGTCGAAATCTGGCTCATGTAAAGATAGCTCAGATAGCTCGACTCCCATCCCGAAGAGGGACGACGGGCAATAATGTCGTAGCTGGCTTTAAACTGCGACTTGTCGCCGATGGGGAAGGAGAAAGCGATACGGGGCATAGCCACAATCTGCGGTTTGTAGCGCTCGAAAACACCGTCGACATGCACGGCACCTTCGGTCACCGAATTCTGACCGGCAGCAGTGCGGTAAGGTGTGGGCTTA
The DNA here is from genome assembly GCA_017524785.1 of Bacteroidales bacterium. Classification (GTDB taxonomy): domain Bacteria; phylum Bacteroidota; class Bacteroidia; order Bacteroidales; family P3; genus Colimorpha. The sequence continues at coordinate 10,711 of JAFXUY010000095.1, forward strand.
CCAGAGATACCACTGACGCTATTCGGCGACGAAACCTCGACACCGTTGGCATCATACCACTTGCCATCGGCATCGCGATAACCCTTGATGGTGGGAATGGTGGTGGCGGTCATATTGGCCTCGTCCGGAACAAAATCAACATAGGGCACCCAGTCATCGCCGGCACCACTATAAATGGCGTTGGTGGAAACAACACTGCCACCGTTCACCTTTTCGCGCAGCTGACCAACAGTGTATGATTCATACAACAGATAGGGGTCTTTCATGACATACTGGTTACCATCAAAGTAGTCAACACGGACACCGACGTTGAAGATAAGGTCTTGGAAGTAGAACTTATCCTGAATGTAACCAGCCATGTAGATGGGCGAGAAGGAAGGCAGATACTGATATTTGCTGTCGCCAGGATTGAAGAACTCCTCGAGCGACCAGTTGCTGTTGCGGTAGCGCTTGCCGGTGTGGTCATAACCACCGAACGAGACATAAGGCACACCGCTGTTGAACAGCTCGTTGGCAGAGAACATATTCAAGCCGCCAGCAGCCACGAAATCTTCGGGAAGATAACGGTCAATGTCCATCCAAGTACGCTCATCGATGTTCTCGCCTTTACCCATCAGATAGCTACGGAATGCAGCATCAAATGGGGTCTGCTGCTCTTCGTTGAGCAGACGGTTGTAGTCGACATACAAACGCGAACCTTCAGCACGATAGATAGGATTGTCCTTGTCCAACTGCGAGATATGGCGGTTGGCGTTCTGACGCATAAGTGTCCACAGACCGTAGGCATTCAACGAATAAGACGATTCCCACATCTGGTCATACTGGAAACCGATTTCGATTTCATGACCCAGCACATCGGCCGAAGCCTTTGCCTGCAGATAGAGATAATCGTTGTTGGCCATGCTTATGCTACCACCCTGCACACCCACGTTGGAAAGCAAACCGTAGATGTTGGTGGGGCTGTCGCCGTTGAACAGGCCTTTGAACTGGCGGATATAGTCAATGGTGGTCAAAGCACCACGGATGTCGCGGAACTCATCGCTTGTGAACAGTTGCTCGTTGTAGTTGGCGAGGATTCTGTTGGGGGTGTTGGCACCGCTACCAGGGACATACTCCACAACATCAATCCAGTCGTTCTGCACGAGGGCATTCTGGGTGACACCCATATAGTCGATAGTTTTCTCTTCGTAGCTTCTCTCTTTGTCAGTAATGAATTTACCTAAATAACCATATTTAAATACGTCGTCCAGACTGCTGCCGAAGTTTTCATTGTATGACTTGGCGCTGTAGTTGTTATACATACCGGTGATGTTGTACATCACGTTCTTGATGGGCGAAGAAGCTTTGGCCTCGTCGGCATTGGAAGTCTCTGCATCGCGGAAACGCTGCGTGAAATCGACCGTAATAACCATGTTGCGGCTCTCGGTAACCGTCGAACCGGAGTTGGTCATATTGAGCGGCGAAATGCTGTTGCTGGGCGAATGCACAGCACTGAACTCACCGGTGAGGGTCAAAGTAGCATAATCCGAGAAACGGAAGTCCAGAGCACCCTCAAGACCGACACTGTAGTAGTTCAGGTTGGGCACGCGCGAAGCATCTCCACTGAAGTCTTTCTTCCTGGGCATCGTAATCTCATGGAAATCGCCACCTCTCAACTGTGTCTCTGCGGCATAGTTAATCGAGAAGTTCAGAGGGTCGTATGCCAAAGGACTCTGTTCCAACTGCTGCACTTTGGCATCGTCGACCACAAGATAGCGGTATCCGCGAGGACGGAAGAAGGCATTGTGGCGATAGTTGGCCTGACCAGTCAGACGGAAGCCCACGAGGGTGCGCTCCAACGACGAGCCATCATCGTTCTTGATGTTCTTCTTGATGACGGGACCTGTCAGGTAGACCACCAAAGTGTTGAGCAGACGATAGTCGAGATAACCCTCCCAACGCACCAAACCTTTGAACTGGCTGGTCGGCGGTTTAAGGGTGATAATCTGCGTACCACCGATAGCCTCACCAATGCTGGCCGGGGTACCACCGAGGATAACCTGAATCTCGGCGATAGCGTCCTTAGGCACCGACACGCCGGTACGTTTACGGACGTTACCCTGCATGGTAACCATGTTGTCCTCACCACGGGCCGATCCCGTGCCGCCGTCATCGTAGCCCACGCCACCGACAGCAGCAACGATACTCTCGACCGAGTTACCCGGCATTCGGGCAATATCGTCGCTCGAGATTCGCGAGCCGGACTCAGGCGTACCGATTTCGATAACCGGCACCTTCTCCTCCACAATCTCGACGACGTCGAGAACAGTGGCCGAGGGGTTAAGTTCGACATCCACCACGGTGAAACCCGAAGCGGTGACGTTGATACCAGTGCGGACGTAGGTGGCATAACCCACGAATTTCACTTCGAGGTCATACTTGCCGACGGGAAGCGGCTTGATGGTGAAGATACCATCGAAGTCGGTAACACCGACAAGTACCTGTTTGCCATCTTGCTTGGCTACAACGTTGACGAATGGCATGGGTTCCTTCGACTTGGCGTCGATAACGGTACCCTTCATCGTGCCTTGTGCCAAGGCGGCCATTTCCGCCAAAAGCAAGAGTCCGAATGTCAATAGTACTTTTCTAAACATTCTCATTGTGTTTATTTATTTATTATATTGTTTTTCCTAAGCTATATATTTGTTCGTCAGAACAGTCTGGTAGATTATTGCACTTCGCAGGTCAAATGCCGGCATGGCGGGTTCTTCTTCGGCAACAGCCATCGTCGCCGACGTCGCATGCTCGACCTCCGCCTGCGGAGCTTCATAAGTGAAATAAGGCTCTGGCGCAGGAGCAGCCTCTTCAGCCTCGACATCGTCGAAGTTGAAGAAGCTGTCCTCTTCGTCTTCTTCACTGCTGCCGCTGTCATACGCATCCTGCGTGTCGGCGGCTGCAGCTTGGGCATTCTTCTTACGCGCCATAAGCGATGGCATGAAGCTGAACACCAAGATGACTATGAGCCAAATCCATTTCATTACAATCTGTCTTTCCGTTTCTGTTACGCTACAGATATACTGTTTATGCTATCTCCTTCGTCTCGGGGGTCTTCTGTTTGCCGGAAATCTCATAGACAATGGCACTTGCGATGCCAAGCGATGAGAACACACCGACCAGCACACCGACCAGCAGGGCGAAGATGAAACCACGGATAACCTCGCCGCCGAAGATGAACATCATCAGCAAGGTGACGAAGGTGGTACCGGAAGTGTTGACCGTACGGGCCAAGGTGGAGTTGATAGCGTCGTTCATGTGGGTGCGGAGGTCGCGCTTGGGATAGAGTTTGCGATACTCACGCACACGGTCGAAGATAACCACGGTGGCATTAATCGAATAACCGATGACTGTCAGCACAGCCGATATGAAGTATTGGTCAACCTCAAGGTTGAATGGCAGCAGTCCATGGAGCAGCGAGAAGATACCGATAACCAAGATGGTATCGTGCGTCAAGGCTGCCACCGAACCGATACCGAAACGCCAACTGCGGAAGCGGAGACCGATATAGGCAAACATGACCAGCAGACCACCGAGCACAGCCCAGATGGAGTGTATCAAGTTGTCATGGGCCACACCCTTGCCAAACTGGTCAGCCTGGATGATACCCAGCGGGTTGGTCTCTGTCGACTTGAACTCATCGATAGTGATGGGGTTCTTGTAGTAGTTCTTGGTGCCGGCATAGAGTTTCTCGACGATTTCGTTCTTCACATTGTCACCGTCAAGGTCGGCTTTATACTTGGTCGTAATCTTCAACTGGTTGCTGCGGCCATAGGACTTGACTTCAGGAGCCTCGACAAACTGGTCGCGGAGGTCGCTGGCAACACTGACAGCATTCACAGGCTGGTCGAAACGAACCACATAGGTGCGACCACCGGTGAAGTCAATACCAAAGCTCAAACCACGGATGCTGAAGCTGGCGATGCAGATGACGATGGCGGCGCCGGCGATGATGTAGAACATCTTGCGCTTGCCAAGGAAGTTGAAGTGAGCATCACGCAGGAAGTTCTCCGAGAAGGGGAACGAGAAGGTGATATTGCGCTTGTGCTGCAGGTTGCTGTCAATGATAAGGCGGGTGATGAAGATGGAGGTGAAGAGCGAGGTGACGATACCGATGCAGAGGGTCACTGCGAAGCCCTGGACGGCACCCGAACCGAACATGATAAGCACCAGACCCAGTAGGAAGGTGGTCACCTGACCGTCGATGATGGCCGAGTAAGCATTCTTAAAACCATTCTCCACAGCGTTGGTCAAGCTCGAACCGGCACGCAGCTCTTCCTTGATACGCTCATATATGATAACGTTGCCGTCGACAGCCATAGCCATGGTCAACACGATACCGGCGATACCGGGCAGCGTGAGCACAGCGCCTATCGAGGCGAGCACTCCTATAAGAAGGAATACATTAGTAATAAGGGCAGCCACCGACACCCAACCGGCACGGTTGTAGAAGACAACCATGTAGATGAGCACCACTACGAAGGCAAGAATAAACGAGATGAGACCGTTGCGTATCGACTCCTGACCGAGCGAAGGACCGACCACGGCTTCCTGCACGATGACGGCGGGAGCTTCGAGGCGACCGCTCTTGAGGATGTTGGCAAGGTCCTTGGCCTCTTCGAGGGTGAAGTCACCAGTGATGGAGGAACGGCCGCCGGCAATCTCACCGTTGACACGGGGAGCCGAATAGACCTGGTCGTCGAGCACGATGGCGATAAACTTACCCACATTCTGGCCAGTGAGGTTCTTCCAGATGTTGGCACCTTCGGGCTTCATGGTCATCGAGATTTCATTGCCGCCAATGTTCGAGAAGTCCTGACGGGCATCCGAGATGCAGTCGCCGCCGAGGGGAGCCGAACCGTCACGGCTGGTAATCTTGATGGCATAGAGGGTATAGACGTCGCCGCCGAAGTGGTTGTCGGGCTTGGCCGACCACAGGAACTTCAGCGAGCGTGTGTCGTAAATTTTCTTGGCGGCAGCCTTGGCGAGCATGTCGTCGATGGCGGCACGGTCGCGTCCGGCGGCGAGACCCACAACGGGACCGGCAACAGCCTGACCGTTGTTGTCAACATACAGCTGCAACTTGGCAAGCAGGGGGTTGCTCTTGGCAAAAGCCTCACGGTCGGCGCCTTGAGCGGCGGTGGTGTTATTGTCGGTGGTCAGCTGTTCGAGCATGGCCTCGACGCTGTCCTTGGTCTCTTCAACGCTTTCGGCGTTCTCGGCAACCTCGCCTTCAGCCTCGGCCTCACCACCATTGATGGAAGCCAGGTAGTTGTTGGCATCCAGCAGGTAGCGCATCACCTCGGCATTGTCGTGGCACACCCAGAATTCCAGCTGGGCGGTACCCTGCAGGAGTTTGCGGACACGTTCGGGTTCCTTCACGCCGGGCAGCTCCACGAGGATGCGCTCCGAAGCGGGAAGTTTCTGTATGGTGGGCTGGGCGACGCCGAACTTGTCGATACGGCGGCTCAACACCTGGTAGGTCTGCTCGTAGGCCACGGAAGCCTGCTCGCGGACGATGTCGATAACAGAGTCGTTTGTGGTGCCGAGCTTAATCTGGTCGCGCAGCTGACTGCCGAAATAGGAGGCCAGCGAGACGTTGGGGTCAAGCTCGCGGATGGCGTTGTAAAACAGTGTAACGAAGTCGCGATTGGTGGTGCGCTTCTGGTTCTCGAGAGCCATGTCGATAGCGCGGTTGAAAAGGGTGTCGTCTGTATTGTCGGCGAGAGCGCGGACAACATCGACAGTCGAGACTTCGAGCATCACATTCATACCACCCTTGAGGTCAAGGCCGAGGTTGATTTCACGGGCCTGGCACTCACGGTAGGTGAATCCGAGATAGACTTTCTCGGTAGCCATCGAGTCAAGGTAGTGAGCCTCATATGCGGTGCGGAGTGAATCGGCCACATATTCAGCGTCGAGAGTGTTACTGGCACGGGAGGATACAATTTGCTTTGCCTGTGCGGTCTCAATGTAAGCTTCTGCGTTCTTTTTTGCCTGGCGCTGGACACTGCTTGTCACAAAAGTAAACGACAATTGGAACAAACAAACCAGCGCAAAAGCCCATGCCAAAAATCTGATAAGTCCTTTATTCTGCATAGTTTATGTATAAATTTATATGTTTTTTTATATTCACTTTGAATGTGCAAAGATAGGAAATTTTCTTAATATAGACATTAAAATTAAAAAAAAACATGTATCTTTGCACAAAATTTGAAGAAAAAACGAAGAAACACAGCAAGATATGGACGAAAAAAAATCTCTCACCCTGAAAGACCTTCCCGACGAGGACAAGCCACGCGAGAAAATGATGACCTTGGGCAAGAAGCAACTGTCTAACGCCGAACTCGTTGCCATACTTTTACGCACCGGCGTGCCGGGCAAGAGCGCCGTCGCCATGGCGCAGGAGGTGCTGGCCTCGGCAGGCAACAGCTTGACGGCTCTCTCGCAGGCCGATGCCAAACACTTCAGAAGCATCCACGGCATGGCCCTTGCCAAGACCGCCACCCTAATGGCCGCACTCGAACTGGGCTGGCGCATGCAGGGCGAGATTGCCGCCGAGCGCAAGCTTGTGATGGACAACAGCACCGACCTCTTCAACTACCTGCTACCTGTTCTCGTCGATCTCGACCACGAGGAGTTCTGGGCCGTATACATGAACAACACATTCAAAGTGCTTGGGCGACAGCGCATCTCTATGGGTGGACAGAGCGACACCAATGTCGACCTGCGAATCCTTTTCCGCGGTGCCATCGAGCACAAGGCCACCCTCATCGCCGTGGCCCACAACCACCCCTCCGGCTCGCTGCGCCCCAGCAGCGCCGACAAAACATTGACGCGCCGCATCAGCGAAGCAGGCAACTTACTTGGAATCAAACTTACAGAGCATCTCATCATCGCCCTTGGCCTCAACGGCAAGGCCGACTACTACAGCTTCCACGACAACGGGCAAATCTGACCGCATCTACCCTACCGGGCACGACGGTCGAGGGCAACCTCTACACTCACCGAGTCCATCTGGCCGCCCAGCGGCGGATTAAGCTTGTACACTTTCACCTTAACATCCTCCACGGCAGCGAATTGCGCCAGCACAGCCTCCCCCACCCTGCGGGCCACATGCTCCAGCAGGTTCGAAGGTTTCATCATCTCGGACTTCACCACCTGGTAGACGTCCAGATAGCTCACCGTATCGGCAATATCGTCTGTCAGCTCCGCCCTCGCTGTGTCGGTCATAAAGGTCAGGTCTACACGGAAATGGGTACCTATGGCGCGCTCCTGCTCGAAGCAGCCATGGTGCGCATAAAAACGCATCCCGTTTATATCAATCCTACCCATAAATCACCATTCACTAATCACCATTCACTATTCACTATTCACCATCCACTAAATGATATTGTCGAACTGGTGCAGGAATCGCAGGTCGTTCTCGAAATAAAGGCGCAGGTCGCGTATCTGGTACTTCAACATAGCCATACGCTCCACACCCATGCCCAGGGCGAAGCCGCTATATTCCTTGCTGTCTATGCCGCAAGCTTCCAACACGTTGGGGTCAACCATGCCGCAACCCAGAATCTCCAGCCAGCCCATCCCCTTGCAGATATTGCAGCCTTTGCCGCCGCAGATGTTGCACGAGATGTCCATCTCGGCACTGGGCTCGGTGAAGGGGAAGTAGCTGGGGCGCAGGCGTATCTGCGTGTCTGGGCCGAACATCTCCTTGGCGAAGTAGAGCAACGTCTGCTTGAGGTCGGCGAAGGTCACTTTCTTGTCCACATACAGGGCCTCCACCTGGTGGAAGATGCAGTGGGCGCGGGCGCTGATAGCCTCGTTGCGGAACACACGGCCCGGGGCAATGATGCGTATCGGGGGCTTGTGGGTCTCCATCACGCGCACCTGCACCGACGAAGTGTGGGTTCTCAGGGCTATGTCAGTCTTGCCTTCCTCCTTCTGCACGAAGAAGGTGTCCTGCATGTCGCGGGCGGGGTGGTCGGGCGGGAAATTGAGGGCCGAGAAAAGGTGCCAGTCGTCCTCTATCTCCACGCTCTCTTCCACCGTGAAGCCTATGCGGGCGAATATCTCGGCAATCTCGTTCATGGTCACCGACAGCACATGGCGCGAACCGCGCTGGCTGAAGTCGGCAGGCATCGTCAGGTCGTGAGTGTCGCCCTGCTCGGCCTGCTCCTCCACGAAGTTTTTCCACTCTTCTATCTTGGCCTGGGCTGCTGTCTTCAGCTGGTTCAGGGCCACGCCCATCTCTTTCTTCTGGTCGTTTGGAAGGGCTTTGAACTGCTCGAAGAGGTCGGCCAGTATTCCCTTGCGGCCAAGGAAACGCACGCGGAACTGCTCCACGCCGGCGGCGCGGTCTTTGAACTCTTCTATCCGGGCGGCTTTTATCTCTTCAATATATTGGGCTATCTGTGTTTTCATCGTCTTTCTTTCTTGCTGTGAAATTCTTATTTTATAATCTCTACCTTCACTATGCGCACATCCCTCACGGGGCGGTCCATGCGGTCGCATTCCATGGCGGTAATCTTGTCCACCACCTCCATGCCTTTCAGCACCTCGCCGAACACGGTATAATCGCCGTCCAAGTGCGGCGTGCCGCCAACGGTGGTGTACACCTTGCGCTGCTCCGGCGTGAACTTCTTGCCGAAGCGGGCCTCCATCATGTCGAGGGTCTTGTTGTCCCACACATTGCCCTGCACGATATAGAACTGCGAGGCCGACGACTCTTTCCTTGGGTTCACGTCATCGCCCTGGCGGGCAGCGCATAAAGCGCCCTTCTTGTGGATATGGTTGGCACGGAACTCGGCCGGAACGGTATATCCCAGGGTGCCGTCGCCCAGCGGCTGGCCGGGCTTGGCATCGCGCGACTTGGGGTCGCCGCCCTGAATCATGAAGTTCCTTATCACGCGGTGAAAAAGCAGACCGTCGTAGGTGCCGTTTTTCACCAATTTCACGAAATTGTCGCGGTGCTTGGGGGTGTCGTTGTAGAGCAAAAGCACCATCTCGCCCTCCGTGGTGGTCATCCTCACCTTCACACCCTCGTGCTTCACATTGTCATGTTTGTCAGCCGTTTGTGCCCACAGGGCGACAGACGCCAGCAAAAAAAATGCAAGAAAAGTCAACTTTTTCATTCTATCTCAATTATTTTTACTAATTTTGCAACTGCAAAAGTAAGAATAAAAACAGACATAAAGCGACAAAAAAACATACTTTTATGAACAAAAAACGTATCCTATTCCCTGCCCTGCTGTTTATCAGTCTCTTAACGGCAGCCGTTTTTTCAGCCTGCGACAAGGACACCAACTGCTATTTGGAGGTTTTGGTGGTCGAAGAAGGCACCCGCGTACCCGTTTCGGGAGCAAAAATAGTAATCACCCAGGAGAGCGGTTCCATCCACGACGAGGGTGAGACCGGTGCCAACGGCAAGTATACCACCCACTTCCCCGCCCCCGCCATCCTCACCGTCAACGCAAGCCTCCTCACCGACGTCGAGAACAACGGCTACCGCGAAGGCAGCACCACTGTGCGCACCGCCGACGGCGAGACCACCACGGCCATCGTCACCCTGGCTTCCGAAACCCACTACAACTAGTCCAAACATCATAGACCATGATATTTAAGCCTACCGACCAAGACCTCGCCCAACTCGAAGGTCTTGGTCTTACCATTGAGCGTGTCCAGGCGCAAATCGACAATTTCCGCGAAGGCTTCCCCAAGAGCCGTCTCGACGCCCCCGCCACCCCCGCCAACGGCGGCATACGGGTGCTCTCCGACAAAGAGATTGCACGCTACGAGCGCCAATACCGCACCCTCGGACGCGGCAAGCGGCTCCTCAAGTTCGTCCCCGCCTCGGGCGCGGCCACGCGCATGTTCAAAGACCTCTATGCTTTCGCCTCCACCTACTTCGGCGTGGCCACCAACTTCGGCAAGGAATTCCCCGAGGTCAAACTCTTCCTCGAGAACATACGCACCTTCGCCTTCTGGAACGACCTCAAGGCCTGCATGGCCGCCGCCGACCTCGACATCGAGGACTACCTCCAGCGCGGCGACTACAGCACCATCATCAACTTCCTCCTCAAGGAGCAGTACCTCGCCTACGGCAGCCTGCCCAAGGGGCTTCTCAAGTTCCACCGCTACGGCGAAGTGCAGCGCACCCCCGTCGAGGAGCACATCGTCGAGGGCGCCCTCTATGCCCGCTGCAGCGACGGCACCGTCAACATCCACTTCACCATCTCGCCCGAACACCGCGCCGCCTTCCGCCGCAAGGTCGCCGAGGTGAAGCACTACTATGAGTCCACCTTCGGCATCAAGCTCAAGATCACCTTCTCCGAGCAGAAACACTACACCGACATCATAGCTGTCGACGAGCAGAACAACCCCGTGCGCGACGACGACGGCCGCCTCGTCTTCCGCCCCGGCGGCCACGGCGCCCTCATCGAGAACCTCAACGAGCAGCGTGCCGACCTCATCTTCATCAAGAACATCGACAATGTGGTTCCCGACTGGATGAAACATACCACCGTGATCTACAAGCAAGTACTCGCCGGCATGCTCCTCGACCTCAAGGCCAAGGTCGACGACGCCCTGCGCACCCTCGACGCCCGTCCCGACGCCAAGACCGTCAAGCGTCTGGCCGACTTCGCCGCCAAGGAACTCAACATCGCCGTGCCCGACGGCTGCACCGCCCGCCAGCTCCACGACCTCCTCAACCGCCCCATGCGTATCTGCGGCATGGTCAAAAACCTCGGCGAGCCCGGCGGCGGCCCCTTCTACACCATCGACACCCGTGGGCACCGCTCGCTCCAGATCGTCGAGTCGGCACAAGTCAACCACAACGACCCGCAGCAGGAAGCACTCTTCCAAAGCTCCACCCACTTCAATCCCGTCGACCTCGTATGCAGCACCCGCAACTACCGCGGCCGCTACTTCGACCTGCGCCGCTATGTCGACCCCAAGACAGGCTTCATCAGCAAGAAGACCAAAGGGGCCGTCACCCTCAAGTCGCAGGAACTGCCGGGCCTCTGGAACGGTGCCATGGCCGACTGGATCACCCTCTTCGTCGAGGTCCCCGTGGCCACCTTCAACCCCGTCAAAACCGTCAACGACCTATTAAGAAAAGAGCACCGCGAAGGCTGAGAGGCAAGGAAGCTTGCTTACTCGTCCGAAGCGAAGCGGGGGAGACGAAGTCAACACCGCGAAGGCTGAGAGAAATCGCCTTGCCGCTGACGCGGCAGAAATCTAGTAAATCTAGTAAATTATTGCGCTTCGCGTAATGGTATGCTTCTTACCGCCGCAGGCGGAAAAAATTTATAAGATTTACAAGATTTCAGCCCGCAAGGGCTAGGAGGATAAGAAAAAAAGCCCCCGAAATGTTAAATTTTGGGGGCTTTTGTCCTATTTTGGCAAAAAAATTACATTAGTATATATAGAGGCACACACTTCCTGATGCCGAAGACCGACATACACACCGCCGACAGTACCGTCGAGCTGCTGCTGCGCCACCGACGCTTCATCTGGTGGCTCTGCCTGCACCATGCCCTTAACGAGGTGGAGTATGGTGGCGACCTGGTGCAGGAGGTCTTCGCCGTGCTGAGCCGTTGCCACCCGCAACTGCCGCCCGACGCCAGCCCCATGATGGAGCGTGCGTGGCTGCGCACGGCCACGCGCAACATCCTCTCCAACCTGAGCCGCCGTCCCACGGTGCACACCGTGCCCCTCGACAAAAGGCACGACCGCGCCGCAGACGACGAGGAGCTCAAGCTCCGCGAGCTGGTCGACGAGCTGGCGGCCTACCTCGACGACGACGAACGCCAGCTGCTGCAGCTCCACCTCGACGGCTTCTCACCTACCGACATCGGCATCATCCTCGGTGCCAAAGCCGACACCGTGCGCCATCGCCTGAGCCGCCTCGTCGGCAAGATGCGTGTCATCTACGAAAAACTTTATAACACCCATCTACAATGAACGAACAAGAAATCACTCTCCTCCTCGAGAACCTGCGCAGGCAGCATCCGAAGCCTGCCGACCCACGGCTGCTCACCGCCATCGGTGGCTACCGCCGCTGGGGGCGTATGATGCGTCATGGGCGTACACTCGCCGCCATCCTCGCGATGGCGCTCATCACCGCCGCCACCGCGGTCGTCGTGCCCGAGCCGCGCTACGCATTTGTCGAAGGCTCCACCTCGGCCACCGCCGCCTGCCTGCAAATAGACTTAATACTCGCCAAGTCATGAAACGTCGTATAGTCATATTCAGTCTCGCAGCCCTGCTGTGCGTTGCCGCCGTGGTGGCATGGAAATACCGCGCCGCCATATTCCGCAACGGCGAGGTCAGCGAACTGTATATGCGCTACAAAGACACCCCCGGTGTCGACGCCACCTTCATCCGCGGCTTCCAGGTCAACGACACCCTCAGCGTCGACGTCACCCTCCTCCAAGCCACCGACTCCGCCGGCTGGGAGCAGCTTGTCACCGACTTCCAGGTACCAAGGGAATTTCTAAACATAGAATTTGACAATATCATTTCGAGAAAGGGAAAGAAAGGACATGCCAACCAACAAATGGATTCAATACTGGAGAACAACGATCAAATAATGATAGCTGTAAGAATGAAAACAATCAGCATATTCCACATCACAGACAAATCGCAATTCAATCAAATCATAAGAAAACATCTTAGTGATTTAAAAGACAAATAACCTTATTAAAACATTAAACAATGAAGAAACATTTTGTAACACTCTTTGCTCTGTTGAGCATGATGGCCATTTCGTGCCAGAAAGAAAACTTCCCCGAAGTAACAAACAACAACAATGAGGAGGACTAACCCATGAAAAAGATTTTCTTATTTTTCACAGCAGTATCACTACTGTCTGTCATGAGTGCGCAGGACACCCTGCACACCACACAGCCACTCGAAAACTACTACTATAACGACTGGCAGAACCGCCAGCTTGGCGACACAGTGGTTTGCGACGTCAAGATCGAATACGGTCCAAACACCTTCGAAGGCATCGTGATGTCTACCAAAGGAGATGATGAAGGGATTACCATTTACGGTTTAGCCTTCGGGGTAATACTCGAATACGTACCCCACGCCTTCGAAGATTATATATGGGATGACGATTGCCGCTGCTACAAAGGTGTCGGCCCTATCGGTTACTACAACTCAAACGGAGAGTGGCATTTGATAGGCGACTCGGCGCTGGACGAGTCGTATATGGACTTTTTCGTGATGAAGGCCACCGCCAACCATTATGCACAAACCGTCAGCGACACGGTGCGGCTGCACATGATGTACGACACCGCGGCATACTACATCGACCAAGAGCTCCACGACTACATTCCCTGGTTCGCCTGCCACGCATGGCCGGTGTATGAAATGTATTTCTCCAATCCTCCAACAGTGGCCAACAAGTTCTATATCGGCGGAGTAAACCATTCGGCCGAAACCACCAACAATGGCATACAAAAATATCCTATAATTAACGGTTACGGATGGGGCGCCACAAACGAAACCCTACATACCACTAATGTTATCCGATGGCCTTCGGGCGAATGTGAAGAAAGCTCGGGTCAGTCATGGCAGTGGTTCTTCCCCATCCTTACACCTGCCGATAACGGCGACACATCCATCATTGTGCCCGACGACAGCACGCAGACCTCGATACGCACAGGCTCCTGGGAGCGCTACGTGAGCCTGCAGCCCAACCCCGCGAGCGACGAAGCAACGGTGCTGTCGAGCTTCGGCATCGACGAGGTGGAGGTGTACGACATGGGCGGCGCCAGCGTGCTGCGGCAGCAGGCCTCGGGCCTCGCGGCCAGGCTCGACGTCAAGGCCCTCCCCCGCGGCACCTACATCGTCCGCATACACACGCCCCTGGGCGTCACGTCGAGGAAGCTGATACTGCAATAAAAAGAGGGGTGCCCATGCAGGGAATGAATTCATATAAATATTAAATCACCAAAAGAACCCATCCATGCCTCCCGGAACGGCCTGTTTCGGGGGTTTTTTTGTTCTATTTCAATTAACATAAAAATTGTTAAACTGCACGGATTTTTCAGCCAAGAATCTCATATTGGAAATCAGCGAGTTACAGCGATATTTTTACACATAACACTCTGTATCAGTGCGCAGTAGCCCAAAAATAAACCCATAACACCCTAAAACACAACACCATCTCCTTATCAACTCCTACTCATCTACCTATCATCACCTTATCATCACTTACTTGAGTAGGAGATGTTAAATTTAACATTTGGTTTTGATACGTTTTTCTATACTTTTTCAACTCAAATGAACCCTGGTATAGCCCCTGCTTAACCCCAAAGTTTTTTTCTTTTTTACGGCGAATTTTTCGAATTAAAATGAAACTTTTTCTTTGCCATTTCGGAAAAATGTTGTATCTTTGCAGTGCCTTACAAAAATAGGGCACACACATGGAATGAATGTATCAACGCTTATAAAACAGTATTTTGCACCACATAGCGACGATGTGGCAATAGATGTTTTCGACGAAAAAAACATCTATGCCGTATACCAACGCGTGATAGAAACCCTGACAAAGCATGTTAATATAGAGACCACATTGCTACAGGCATTAAACTACTGTTTCTATGAGATATTGGACAATGTGCTAACGCATTCGGGCAAGGAACTTGGCACCGTCATCACACACTACGACCCGGAAAGGCACACGTTGAGCCTGCTTGTGGCCGACGACGGGAAAGGTGTCCGTGCGTCGCTGGCCGAAAACATCAAGTACGCCAGCCTGTCGGAACCCGATGCTCTGGAAATGTGCATCCGCGACTCGGTCACCGACGGCAAGGGAATGGGGTTCGGTCTCTATTCCACTTCGCTCCTTGTAAGGGATGCCGGCCTAAGGTTTGATATTCGCCCCGGCAGCCACACGTTCAGCCTACAGGATGGTAACCGCTATATCACCACAAGCCCCGACTGGCAAGGAACCATCGTATACCTACAGTTGCGCACCGACAAAGAGATTGACCCTGCCGAAGTGGTGGCCAACCGCACCAATGTGGCAGAGCAATACAACGAGGTTTTCCTAAACGATAATGAATTGGAGAAGTTATGGTAACATTCAATTTTAAAGACTACGGTGAAAATTTGGGCACACGCCCGCTGGGACGGCAGGTACGCGAACGGCTTTTGCCACTGCTTGAACAGAACGAACGCGTGGTGCTCGACTTCACAGGTGTGGATGTCGTGAGCAATTCGTTTGCCGACGAGTGCATAGCCAAGCTGCTGCTCTCAATGTCGCTGGCGGAGCTGAAGGCACATACCACCTTCCAGGGCCTCAACCCTGTGGCCTCTGAGAGCATACTCACGGCCCTTCAACGCCGTCATCTTTCTATGGCATAGCAAATAACGCAATTGCATCAAGGAATCAAGAAATAACAACTAACAGCATACAACAATGAAAAAAGGAGCAATAGCAATTATCGCCATCGTGGCCGTTTTGGCAGTCATAGTACTGTGGGGTATCAGAGTCAACAACCGCCTTGTCACCGCCGACGAGAACGTGCAGAAGGCCTGGAGCCAGGTGGAGAACGTGTATAAACGCCGCATGGACCTGATACCACAGCTGGTGGCCACGGTGCAGGGCGCCGCCGACTACGAGAAGAGCGTGCTGACCGAGGTCACCAACGCCCGCGCCGGCGTGGAGCAGACCAAGGTGGACCCCTCGCAGCTGAGCGAGGAGCAGATAGCGGCCTACCAGAAAGCCCAGGACAACCTGAGCAAGGCCGTGGCCAACACCATCAAGGTCACCGTGGAGCGCTACCCCGAGCTGACCGCCACCCAGGGCTTCCGCGACCTGCAGACGCAGCTCGAGGGCACCGAGAACCGCATCACCGTGGAGCGCGGCAAGTTCAACGAGGCCGTGCAGGGCTACAACACCATGGTGCGCCGCTTCCCGGCCAGCATCATCGCCGGCATAGCAGGCTTCGAGAAGAAGGGCTACTTCACCGCCCCCGAGGAGGCAGCCGAACCGGTGAAGGTGGAGTTTGATTTCTAGTAGTCGAGTAGACAGTAGTTAAGTAGTTAAGTAGACAGTAGTTAAGTGGTTAAGTAGGAATGCTTAGGGCTGTCAAGCATATAGTCGTGGTGCTGGCGCTGGCGCTCTGCTGGGGGCCGCTGCACGCCGAGTGGCTGCCCGAGCGCAGCAACCGGCTGGTGAACGACTACTCGGGCATGCTCACCGCCGAGCAGCGCGAGGCACTGGAGCAGCGCCTGGTGGCCTTCGACGACACGACGTCGAACCAGATACTGGTGGTGATCACCCCCACCCTCGAGGGCGACGACGAGAACGCCGCGGCCCAGCGCATAGGACAGGCGTGGGGCGTGGGCCAGGCCGAGCTGAAGAACGGCGTGGTGATACTCATCAAGAGCAAGACCGAGGAGGAGAACTGGGGCGCCGTGGCCATAAGCACGGGCTACGGCGTCGAGGGCGCACTGCCCGACGTGTTCTGCAAGCATATCATCGACGAGCGCATGCTCTCGCCCCTCGGCGAGGGCGACTACTACCGCGCCATCACGGCAGCCCTCGACATCATAGAGCCCGTGATGGCAGGCGAATACAGCTATGCGCAGTACCGCCGCGACGAGCGGCGCGAAGGGCTGATAGCCCTCGGCGCCTTCGTGCTGTTCATAGCCATAGTGATAGTGCTCATTGCCGTATGGGCCAAGAAGCACCCCGACCAATGGAACAACAATGGCGGCACCGGCAGCGGTGGCAGCTACTTCGGAGGCATCCCCATGGGAGGCCACCGTGGCGGCTTCGGTGGCGGTTTCGGCGGCGGCGGATTCGGAGGCTTCGGGGGCGGCAGCTTCGGCGGCGGCGGCGCCTCGGGAAGATTCTGACCACTCTGTTACATTACAACTTTTTTTTATTACAGAAGCATTACTGAAATATCTGAAACAGGCAGAAATAGTTTCTGTAATGTTTCGGCCTTTTCTGTAGGTTTCTGTAAGCCCATAGGCAGCGGCGGCGCCTCGAGAAGATTCTGACCACTCTGTCACATTACAGTTTTTTTATTACAGAAGCATTACTGAAATATCTGAAACAGGCAGAAATAGTTTCTGTAATGTTTCGGCCTTTTCTGTAGGTTTCTGTAAGCCCATAGGC
>JAFXUY010000096.1 GCA_017524785.1 Bacteroidales bacterium
CAGTGCTGCCAATAGCTTTATGAAGATATTCGTTTCGCCTACAGGCAGCATTGAGCCTGCCGACTTCACCGACACCCTCCTTTACAGAGAAACCCCCAACGGGTTTGACTCGCTGCCGCTCGATGCCTATGCCGGACGGCGAATCCGCGTGGCCTTTGCGCAGCTGGCGAGCAGCAACAACTCCGACTCCTACGTCCTCGACGATGTCCGCGTCGACTATAACCGCGCTGCGCCGCAGGTCTCGCTTGAGGCCCCGCTCTTTGCCTCATCCTTTGGTGACGCCATTACGGCTACGGCCACCCTGGGCAACATTGCCCAGGGAGTTACATACAGTTGGAGCTCCACCCTTGGAGTGGTGACCGCCATGGGCGCCCAATGCCACATCAGCTATACTGTGGCGGGTGAAGATACCATAACGGTCGTTGCCAGCAACCCCTACGGCAGCGACACCGCATTGGCGGTGCTGACGGTGTACGATTGTGGCGGCATGGTGTCGGTACCATTCTTTGAAGACTTCAGCAACATTACAACCACCACATATAGTGTCCGGGGATGGCTGCCTCCCTGCTGGAATGCAACTTGGAACGGCGACAATCCCGGCCTTGCTCCGCATGTCATCACCACGGGTGGATACCAATGGATAGGCAACATACTCAACAACGCCCTACTGATGCAGGCCGGCACCTCGACAGGTTATGGTCCTCTGGCCGAAGTGGTGCTGCCTCGCTTTGCCGACAGTCTGCATCACCTAATGATGGCCTTCGATTACCGCTTCGAGTCTGCCAACTATGGCACCCTTGTGGTAGGCTACTACGACGATACCGTCTTTACCGCTGTGGATACCCTCGCGGGACACGCCGGCAACTATCGTCGCGACACAGTGTTGTTCGACATGCACTTCTCTGCCAACAATCCACACATAGCCATCCGCTGGCAATACAGTGGCGGCGCATGGTTTGCTGTCGCCATTGACAATCTTGAGGTCTATTCCATCTCCGACCTCACACCCCATGCCACTATCGGTGGCCCCGATACAGTCACTGCGTATGATACAGCCCATTTCGTCGCCACTCTGTTGCAAGGCGACACTATCGGCCTCACTTACACCTGGCACAGTAGCCTGACCGGACAGTCGGCGACAGGCAGCCATTGGCCGATGGTGTACACTGTGGTAGGCATCGATACCATCTCGGTGACAATCGCCAACTTACATGGATCTCAAACTTTAAATAAGACAGTCACGGTAACAGGTGCTCCGCAGGTAACCGTTGCAGGCCCCACGTCGGTCGACACCTACGACACGTTGGTCTACACTGCCAGTATCGTTGACGGCACCTCGGTAGGCCTCACCTACACATGGCACAGCACGCTGATGGGTAGCCTCACCCCCTACCCTTCTCCGAATGGAGAGGGGAGTAACGTGCAGCTGGCCTACACGGTTGCAGGTACCGACACCCTCACAGTTATTGCTGCCAACGCCTGTGGTGCCGACACGGCATCCCTTGTGGTGGAGGTGAACTATGTGCCGCAGGTTGGGTCGCCGGTGGTCAGCGTGCAGGGCTACCAGTACGCTACCCTGTGCGACACCGCCTCGTTTACTGTCACCCTACTGGAGGGCGACACCACGGGCCTCATCTACACATGGCATTCGGCCAAAGCCGACCGTGGCGAAGCTACGTTGATTCCCGAAGGCGACCGCCTCAAGGTGACTTACTCCACCATTGGATTCGACACCATAACAGTCGTTGCTTCCAATAATTTGGGCTGGCGTTCGGTAACGGCCACCACCCGTGTGCTCGACTGCGAAGTGCGCGACACCCCCTTCGAAGCCACCCTCACAGATGGCGGCGGCAATATCTATGTCCACTTCCTCGACTGGCAGCGGGGCAGTATCGCCTATCCCCGCGGCAACCTGCGCAGCAATGTCGGCTGGCATCCTGTTGACAACTCGTGGAGCATCACCCTTGACGGACGCAACTGCATGGAGAGCCACAAGAGTGACTATGGTGACGCCACAGGCGACCACTGGCTTATCTCGCCCCCTATCCGGCTGCCCGAGAACACTGTCGACACCCTAGCCTGGAATGCCTACTGCGATTACACCACCTACCATGTGCTACTGTCGCCCA
The DNA here is from genome assembly GCA_017524785.1 of Bacteroidales bacterium. Taxonomy (GTDB): domain Bacteria; phylum Bacteroidota; class Bacteroidia; order Bacteroidales; family P3; genus Colimorpha. Next base: position 2,130 of record JAFXUY010000096.1, read on the forward strand.
CGGAGTACGTGGTCCAACCCGACGGCAAAATAGACCGCAGCTACTTCACTGACACCATCTACAGCGAGACAGGCTTCAGCGGGTGGACGCGCCGCGAGGTCGACCTATCGGCCTACGCCGGACGCACCATTCACCTGGCTTTCGTCCACACTGGTCCTGCCAGCGATGCCACCCATGTCAGCGGCTATCTCGCAGCCATTGACACCGTGTGGATATGGTCTACCGTCGGTCAAGACACAGTACCCGTACCACCGCAACCCGACACCGTGTGGCGCACAGTCACCGTCACGACCAATGTCGAGGGTGCTCCTGTGCCTTACGGCAGCGGTGTCTATGCCGACAGCAGCATGGTGGAGATTGGCTACCATCTGGCCGACACCGCAGTCGTTGGTGGCCACTGGGAGTTCCTCGGCTGGAGCGACGGCCCCACCGCGTCGCCGCGCACCATCCTCGTCACCTCCGACACCGCCATCATAGCCCAGTTCCAATGGGTGGCCGACAGCACCGAAGGCATTGTGGAAGTTGAAAATGGAAAGTGGGACATTGAGATTTATCCTAATCCGACACACGGCGACGTAACCATCGCAGTGACTAACGCATTAACGCATTCACACATTAACGCATTCACAGTCACCGTAGTCGACCTTATGGGCCGCACCGTCATGCCGCCGACCGAAATCAATTCATCATTCCTCATTCCTCATTCAACATTACCAACCGGCACCTACTTCGTCCGCATCACCACCGACAGCGGCATCGCAGTACGCAAACTGATAGTCAAATAGCCAAAATCACATCATATTGCGATTTTATTTTGCCAGTATCAAAAAAAGTTGTACTTTTGCACCGAAAATCGCAATATGATGGTATTATGGACTTGAAAGAAATTGGGCTGGCTATCAAAGAACGGCGTGGTGTGCTTGGCGTGAACCAGCGCACCGTTTCCGAACTCTCGGACGTTGCCATCAACACCCTTGTGGCCATAGAACGCGGCGAAGGCAACCCGCAAATATCCACCTTGTTGGACATACTCGACACCGTCGGGCTGCAGCTCGAGGTGAAACCCAAACTGATGGAGTATGAGACAGTGTAAGGTGTATGTTAACGGCACAGAGGCCGGCATACTCAGAGAAGAAAACAGGAGCCTCTATACCTTCACCTACAACGAAGGGTACACAGGCAGGCCTGTTTGCTTGTCGATGCCGGTACGGAAAGAGACCTATTCGTCCGACCACCTGTTCCCGTTCTTCTTCAACATGCTTTCCGAAGGCGCCAACCGCAAGGTACAGTCGCAACTCCTGCATATCGACGAGAACGACGACTTCGGCATACTGCTTGCCACTGCCCAGACCGACACCATCGGTTCTGTAACCGTGAGAGAATTGAAAGTTGAAAGTTGAAAGTTGAGAATTGAAAGATGGCAATAGATTTAAAATACTGTCCTTCTACATTGAAAGAAGGCTACAGCACATACTCGCCCGAAGCCTGCCGCAAGCTCTTCGGAGGGAAACAGGTGTCGCACATACTTGACTTCGACAGTCCGAACAACGACGATGCCAACTCGACCGACTATGCCGCGCACATCGGACGCATCTCCCTCTCGGGTGTACAGCCCAAAGGCTCGCTCGTGCTAAAGGACGGCGTGCTTTCAAAACCCGAGGAAGGCGAACGCGGGCAGTATATATTGAAACCCGCACCTGTATCATACGCCCTGCTGGAACGCAAATACTGCCCCGCCAACGAACATCTCACCATGCAGATGGCCTCGCAAGCCTACGGCATCGAGACCGCCACCAACGCCATCTGTTTCTTCCACGACGGCGAGGCTGCCTATATTACCAAACGCTTCGATGTGGCCCCTGACGGGAACAAGTACCCTCAGGAAGACTTCGCTTCCCTGGCTGGACTGACAAAGGACAACGGAGGCAGCGACTACAAATACAATGTGTTGAGCTACGAAGACTGTGCCGACATCATCCGCCGTTATGTCCGTGCAGCCCAGGTGGACATCCTACGGTTTTTCCGCGTGGTGCTTTTCAACTACATCACCTTGAACGACGATGCCCACCTGAAGAACTTCTCGTTGATTGACCAGGGCAACGGCGACTACCGCCTGGCCCCTGCCTACGACCTCATCAACACCAGCCTGCACCTGCGCAAGCCGCAGATCTTCGCATTGGAGAAAGGTCTGTTCAAAGAGGGTATGAAGATGACCGACACGCACACCGTTGACAGGAGTGACTTCGAGGAGTTCGGCAGAAGGATCGGGCTCCTCGACAAAACCGTCAAACGGGAGATAGACCGTTTCGCCAAAGAATCGCCTTTGGCGTTGGAGCTTATAAGCCGTTCATTCCTGTCGGATAATCTGAAAAAAAACTACAGACAGTCTTACCAATACCGCTGCTCCACATTAAGGTAGGGTGGCACCGCGGTGAAATAAAGATATGAAATATGAACATAAAAACAACAATCAAGCTATTACTAGTAGCGGCTTTGCTAACACCAGCCATTGCGAAAGCACAAACTTCAGACACGATAGTGAACGACTGCGCACTGGCGGTCAGCATGCCGTGGCTCGAGACCTTCGACAACGGGCTCCTTTGCTGGCATGTCCCAGATGGCAGCAACTGGGTGATTATAGGCGGTTATTCCAGTATCAATAAAGTCATGCATTCGCCGTGTTCGTCCGACGGCACCCATCGCTGGGTTATGTCGAAGGCCGTCACGCTGCCCGCAGACACAGCCTTGTTGCCCACCCTCTACTGGAAGGCGGCTGGTCGCATAGGGCAGGCCTCATACCGCTACAGCGTGCTAGTAAGCACCGCTGCCGACCGCACTGACACCACAGCATACACGCTACTTTATTTCGACACCACGACTCTACCCTTGACGAATTATTATAACAATAATTTAGGAAACCGTTCGACCAGTCTTGTCGCTTACGCGGGTCAAACCATTTACGTGGCATTCCGCAACGAGACATCGGAAATTAGTTCGCGCTCGCTGGTAATCGACGACGTGGAGGTGCGCAGCGCTGCCGTGCCGCGTGTAAGCCTTGCCGCCAACCGCACCACTGCCTATTACGGCGACACCGTCACCTATACCGCCACCCTCGAAGAGGGCAACCCCAATGGCCTGATCTATACCTGGCATAGCACCCTGCTCGACAGCACATGGGTCACCTACGGATCCACCTCGCAATGCAGCCTCACGTACGGTATACACAACGGAATCGATCATGTCAGCGTGGTGGCCGCCAATGCCTATGGCAGCGACACCGCCACCGTCAACGTGACCTCTATAATCATCACCGAGCCATTAGTAAGCGACTTCACTGCTGAAGGCTTCGACCTAATAATGAACGAAGACAGAGCCGAGGTAGGCGATACCGTGGTATACTCGATTACCCGCAACGACTGCCTCACCTTTGGCCTTACATATAGTCTCCACTCGACGCTGCTGGACACCACCGTCACCATGGCCACCACCGACACGACCTGCAGCATCACGTTGGTCTACAACACAGCGGGCCGCGACACCGTCACCGCCACAATCAGCAATATCTTTAGTCAGTCGGTCGGCACAATATGGATGACCGTCAACAACTGCCCCACGGTGGGAGTGCCCTATTACAACACCTTCAACGACAGCACCTCGTGCGACTGTTGGCCCAGCGCCTGGATTGCGCTTGACTCTCGCGCACATCCTCAAGGCACCCTCCGCGGCTGGGGTGTCACGCCAGCCATCAACATCCCCTCCGACACAATAGGCGTGCAACTCAAGTGGCGCGCCAGCTTCAACACCATCGCCAACATCCCGATACGCATCCTCGTCTCACCCACTGGCAGCAAAGACTACGCCACCTTTACCGACACCATCAAGAACAGCACGACGCCAAACAACACGCTCGACTCGGTATACCTCGACGCCTATCTCGGCCAGAGCATCCGCGTAGCATTTCTGGTTGCTGGCTATCTCTATCTGCTCGACGACGTCAGCGTCGACTACGATCGCACACCGCCTCAAGTGTCCATACACGCCCCATCGACGGTATACACCCACGACAGTCTGCCGTTCTACGCAACCCTCACAGCCGGTGTGGCGCAGGGGCTCACCTGCACATGGCACTCCACGCTGGGCACTGTCTTCGGCAGCGGCGACAACATCCGCATCTACTACTCCTCCACCGGCACCGATACTTTGAGCGTAATAGCCACCACGGCCTATGGCACCGACACCGCCACGGTGATGTTCCCGGTAGTCGCCCACGAAATGCCGCAAATCACCCTCTCGGCACCCGCCGTAGTACTCATGCCCGACAGCGCCACCTTCACCGTCACACGCAACAACTGCTCGTCCGACGGTCTGAACATAGTATGGCACAGCAGCCTTATGGGCACCACCGTCTCAACCACCAATTATCAATTTACAATCAACTACACCGCCGGCGGCATCGACACCGTCACCGTCATCCTCAGCAACCTCTACGGCGCCGACACCGCAGTGGCCATAGTGACTGTCCACGACTGTATCGGCTATAGCGTCATACCTTTCTATGAGGACTTCGAAGGCGTTGCCCCCACGGCCTACAACGCCGCCGGCAACTTGCCAAGTTGCTGGGACTTCTACTGGAACGGCAGCAATGCCGCCTACGCGCCGCATGTCATCACCACGAGCGGCTACCCATACATTAGCAACATTCCCAACCATGCCCTCTTCTTAGTGGCAGGCAGTGCTACCGGCTACGGCAACCGCGCCGAAGTGGTGCTGCCTCGCTTCTCTGCATCCCTCCAGACCCTCTCGATTGCTTTTGACTACCGCTACGAGTCCTCCCAGTACGGCACTCTCACGGTTGGCTACTACGACACTACGGGCGTCTACACTATAGTGAAGACCCTGCCGCGCCGCACAGGCAGCTACCGACGCGACACCATAAGCTTCGAATCCGCCAACGTGCCCGATGCACAAATCGTGCTGCGCTGGACCCACAACAGCGCGTATTTTGCCGTTGTTATCGACAACATCGTGGTGTTCCACGACAGCGACATACCAGCCCCCGACAGCCTGACGGTGGACAACATCGAGGCCACACAAGCTCATGTGTCGTGGAACGCGGTGAACAATGCCACTGCCTATCACGTACTGATTGCCGGAGTGGTCAACACAACGGTAAACGGTCCCTACTGCATCGTCACTGGACTCACACCCAGCACGACCTACACCGTCAGGGTGGCCGCCATCATAGGTACTGAACCAGGACAATATGCCTCGACCATCTTCACCACCGCCTGCGGCGACCAGCCGCTCCCCTACAGCGAAAACTTCGAGTCGGTGGCGCCGTGGGACGGCATCGTGCCCGGACAGCTGCCCGACTGCTGGACAAAACAATGGGCAGGCGATGCCGTACAAGCGCCATGTGTCACCAATGCCTCTGCCACTTATAGCTGGGTGACAGGCAAGTCCTTGCGTTTCTATGCAGGCAACTTGACCTCTCTCGACACCATTGCCTATGTAATCCTGCCCAGCTTCGTCCACAACATTGACGTTCTGAAGCTGGCGTTGGACTACACCTACGCTTACGACTACAGCCAAGGTACGCTGACTGTGGGCTATATGACCAACTCGACATTCACACCTGTCCACAATCTGCCACGGGACACTGTCGACACCGAGATGCTGCGCGACACCGTGAGTTTCAGCGGCGTCAGCGTCACCAACGCGAAGATTGCCATCCGATACCTCAACCCCGGCATGACCAACGACGCCTATATTGACAATATCGATGTCATCGTCGACAGCACCCTGCTGCCGCCCGACACCATTTGGCGCACAGTCACCGTGCTATGCGACAGCACCATGGGTACCGTCAGTGGCGGCGGCACTTATCCCGACAGCAGCCTGGTGACCATCAGCGCTACGGCCAACGAGGGTTACCACTTCACGCAGTGGGATGACGGCGACACCAACGCCGTACGCAGCATCCTGCTCACATCCGACACCTCGTTCACCGCCTTTTTCGAGGCCGACACCGTGTGGTATAACGTCAACGTCGTCAGAGAGCTTAACGGCATGATTGACACAGTCCCTGATGGCTATATCACCGGCGTAGGAAGATACCCAGAGGGCGACACAGTGACGCTTACCATCCTCAACTCCGACTACAAATGCTGGCCTACCTTCTATGGCTGGGTGCTGGCCCCCGGCGACACGGTCTTCGGCGACGTATGCCAGTTTGTCATCACCTGCGACACCGTCATCACCGCCTACTACATCGAAGTCGTCGGCATCGAGGAAGTTGAAAATGGAAAGTTGAAAGTGGAAATTTATCCTAATCCAACACACGGCGACGTAACCATCGCAGTGACTAACGCATTAACGCATTCACACATTAACGCATTCACAGTCACCGTAGTCGACCTTATGGGCCGCACCGTCATGCCGCCGACTGCAACCAACTCCTCACTCCTCATTCCTCATTCAACATTACCGAGCGGCACCTACTTCGTCCGCATCACCACCGACAGCGGCACTGCCGTGCGGAAACTTATAGTGGAGTAGCCCTGGCGGTATAGCTCCAGCACGCCCTGTTCTTCGATTGTTCTTCGATTGTTCTTCGATTGTTCTTCGATTGTTCTTCGATGGGCGATTGAAGAACAATCGAAGAACAATAGGTAAACGATTGAATAACACGGGGTGCCAACAGATGGTTGACACCCCTGGGTTTGGTTATCAACGGCGGTTGAAAATTATTTTTGCGAGGTCGTTTTTATTTCGTATATTTGCACTTTCAAAGTCAATTAACAATAATTAAAAATACATAAATAACATGTCAGAAAATCAGATAGTTAATAAAGAGGACCTCGTTGTCCGATTTGCTGGCGACTCGGGAGACGGCATGCAGCTCAGCGGTACGCTGTTCAGCGACGCATCGGCTCTGACCGGCAACGACATTGCCACCTTCCCCGACTACCCCGCCGAGATACGTGCTCCGCACAACACCATCGCCGGTGTGTCTGGCTATCAGGTGCATGTGGGCAACCACATCTACAGCTCGGGCGACAAGTGCGACATACTGGTCGCCATGAACCCCGCAGCCTTCAAGAGCCAGCTGAAGTGGGCCAAGAAGGGTGCCACCGTCATCGTCGACATCGACACCTTCACGGACGAGGCCATGGAGAAGGCCGGATACAAGGAGAACCCCTTCACCGACGAGCTAGAGCGCGCCTACACCATCATCAAGGCCCCCATCACCAGCTTCACCGAGAAGATCGGCGACGCCCAGGGCGTTGACAAGAAGACCGCCGACAAGAGCCGCAATATGTTCGCCCTCGGCATCATCTTCTATGCCACCCACAAGACCCTCGACCACACCTTTGCCTATCTGGAGCGCAAATTTGCCAAGAAGCCTGCCGTCATCACCCTGAACAAGGCCGTGTTGACCGAAGGTTACGAATATGCCGACAAACTGGAGGTGATGCATTCGCACATCTTCGAAGTTGCCCACGCCGACAAGATGGAGAAAGGCCGCTACCGCAACATCACGGGTAACGTGGCCACTGCCTGGGGTCTGCTGGCAGCCTCGGAGAAGAGCGGCCGCCGCCTCTTCCTGGGCTCCTATCCTATCACCCCCGCCACCGACGTCATGGTGGAGCTTGCCAAACACAAGAGCCTAGGCGCCCGTGTGTTCCAGGCCGAAGACGAGATTGCCGGTATCTGCAGCGCCATCGGCGCCAGCTATGCCGGTGCACTTGCCTGCACCAGCACTTCCGGCCCCGGCCTCTCGCTGAAGAGCGAGGCCTTGGGATTGGCCGTGATGACCGAGCTTCCGCTCGTGGTTGTCGACGTGCAGCGCGGCGGCCCCTCGACGGGTCTGCCCACCAAGACCGAGCAGAGCGACCTCGGCCAGGCCCTCTACGGCCGCAACGGCGAGACTCCCCTGGTGGTTGTCGCCGCCTCGAGCTCGGCCAACTGCTTCTACTGGGCCTTCAACGCCGC
>JAFXUY010000097.1 GCA_017524785.1 Bacteroidales bacterium
CTTTTCACTTTTCACTTTTCACTTCTTCTCACCTCCTCTTACAATCAGGGCCCGATCACGCCGGACGCCTGGAATCTCACCGAGCAGCAGCTCGACTCCATCTCCTTCTACACCACCCACCACTACACGCAGGGCTACAACTTCGTGGTGAGCCGCGACTCGCTGGTGATTCTCGAGCAGCAGAACGAGATGATGCCCGTGCCCGACATCCTCAGCTCGGAGATCACGGCCGGCGACGAGACCATGCCGATGCTCTCGCTCGTCGACTCCATCACGCTGCGGAAGCGCGACCATCTTGTGGTGGCCGATATCCGCACGGTGCCGACGGATTCCATCGACTCGGTCTGGGTGAAGGTGGCGCGCGACCAGCTGACCTTCGGATGGCTGCGCGAGTCCGACCTGCTGGCAGCGGTGTCGCCCGACGATCCCATCAGCCAGTTCATCGATTTCTTCTCCGACTCCCATCTGCTGATCTTCCTTGCCTTCATCGCCCTTGTCGGCGGGGCATACGGCGTGCGGCATCTCCTGCGCAAGGGGGCGAAGATCGTGCATTTCAACGATATCCCCTCGTTCTATCCCACGCTGCTCTGCCTGCTGGTGGCGGCCTCGGCGGTGCTCTATAGCAGCATCCAGCTCTTCGCGCCGGAGATGTGGCGCCATTTCTATTACCATCCGTCGCTCAATCCTTATGCGTTGCCCTGGCATCTCGGATTGTTTGTGGTCTTCGTCTGGGCGTTGCTCATCGTGGCCATTGCCACGGTCGACGACATCCGCCACCATCTGTCGTTGGGCGAGACGGTGCTCTATCTGGGCGGACTGGCGGCCGTGTGTGCCGTCGACTATGTGGTGTTCAGCATCGCCACCTTATATTATATAGGCTATCCGTTGCTTATAGCCTATATTGTGTTCGCCTGGCGCCGCCTCTCGCTGCAAAAATCCATATAAATGATGATTGCACGGCATGCGGAAATGCCGTACCTTTGCAGCCGGAAATTAATAACGACCACGAATTACACTAATTAAACTAATTATTTGAGTTGCTGATTATCAGTATGCTTTAATTCGTGAAATTAGTGAAATTAGTGGTTAATAGAAAGAAAAAGATGAAGAATTGTTTGTATTTATTGATGTCATTGATTGCTGCGCCGGTTGCAGCAGAGGAACTGGCCGATACCAGTAAAGTAGTTGACCTCGACGAGGTCGTTGTTGTGGCGCAGCCCAAGGACCAGGTGCGTCTGCGCCTGCAGCCCGTGAGCTCGAATGTCTTCGGCAGCGAGCAGCTGCAGCAGCTGAATGTGCGCGACCTGAGTCAGTTGTCGCAGTATGTGCCGTCGTTCGTGATGCCGGCCTACGGCTCGCGCCTCACCTCGTCGATGTATGTCCGCGGCATCGGCTCGCGTGTGAACAGTCCTGCCGTGGGTGTCTATTACGACAATATCCCGCTGATGTCGAAGGCGGCGTTCAACAACCATTTCTATATGCTCGACCGCGTGGATATCCTGCGCGGGCCGCAGGGCTCGCTCTACGGACAGAACACCGAGGGCGGCCTGGTGCGCATCTATTCGAAGGACCCGACGAAGTATCAGGGCACCGACATCCGTCTGGGCCTGGGCACGGGGCTCTGGCGCAACGTCGAGGTGGCCCATCACCACCGCCCGAGCGAAAAGCTCGCCTTCACCGTCGCCGGATTCTACAGCGGCCTGAAGGGATTCATCAACAACGACAATTTCGACGAGAAGAACGACCGCAGCCTGGAGGCCGGCGGCAAGGCCAGGCTCATCTTCCAGCCTAGCGCGAAACTGAAGCTCGACTGGACGGCCGACTACCAGTGGGTGTCGCAGAACGGCTTCGGCTATGGCGAGATGGATTTTGCCGACGACCACGTGCAGGACCCCGCGACGACGATCATGAACGGCTACAAGCGCAACATGCTCACCACCGGCCTCTCGCTGAGCGCCGACCTGGGCAGCCTGCTCTTCACCTCGACCACGAGCTACCAGTTCCTGCGGGACCGTATGCTCATGGACCAGGACTATATGTCGCCCGACTACCTGCAGCTTGAGCAGCGCCAGAAGATGAACGCCCTGACGCAGGAGTTCGTCGTCCGCTCGCACGATGCGAAGCGCTGGCAGCACGCCACCGGCCTCTTCGGCAGCTATCAGTGGCTGCGCACCGACGCCCCCGTCTCCTTCGGCGATGCCATCACCGGTCCCATCAGCAATGCCATCACCAACGCCATGACCTCGGCCATGCGCCAGTCGATGTATCCCCGCATGTATCAGCAGATGTACGCCCAGATGCTCGAGCAGATGATGGGTCAGGGCATGCCCGCCGCCACCGCCGAGGCCGCTGCCGCGAAAGCTGCTGAGGCTGCCGCCAACAAGGCCGTGGAGGCTGCCATCGGCGGTGTGTCGATGTCGGCAGAGATGGCCGTGCCCGAGTCGTTCAAGACGCCCACGATGAACCTCGCGCTTTTCCACGAGTCGAACCTCTTGTTGACCGACCGCCTGAAGCTCACCATCGGCCTGCGGCTGAACCTCGACCGCGTGAAGATCGAGTACGACGCCCTGGCCTATATGAACATGACGGGCGGCACGGCCGAGAGACAGGCCACATATCATCTGACCTCGCACATCACCGACTCCCGGCAGAAATCATTCACCCAGCTGCTGCCGAAGATCGGACTGACTTACGAACTCGGCGCGCAGACGGGCAATGTCTACGCCCTCGTGGCGAAGGGCTACCGCGCCGGAGGCTACAACATACAGATGTTCTCCGACGTGCTCCAGACCGAGCTCAACGCTCACCAGCAGGATGCCATGCGCGGTGACTACGACGTGGAGCACACCGACGCTGACTACGACGCCATCGCCGAGACCATCGCCTACAAGCCCGAGGAGTCGTGGAACTTCGAGCTCGGCTCGCACCTCAACCTCTTCGGCGGCTCCACGCACCTCGACATCGCCCTCTACTACATGCTCATCCGCAACCAGCAGCTCTCCATCATGGAACCCAACTCGAATTACGGTCGCATGATGGTGAACGCGGGCCGCAGCCACTCGCTCGGCGCCGAGGCCACGCTGCGCGGCCGTGCCCTCGACAACCGCCTGGACTGGGCGCTCAGCTACGGCTTCACCAGCGCGAAGTTTGACGAGTACGAGCACACCAACCTGACCGGCTGGACGCCCAGTTCTGCTTCGGACGATTCTTATCTCGGGATGTCCAGGGATTACAACGGTAATTATGTCCCCTTCGTGCCGCAGCACACGCTCTCGGCGATGGCGGACTACCGCATTGCGCCGCGCCTGACCGTCGGGGCGAACCTCTCCGCGCAGGGCCGCACCTACTGGGACGAGGCGAACTCGTTCGACCAGCCGTTCTACGCCCTCGTCGGCGCGCATGCCGACTATGAATGGTCAATGTTCAATGGTCAATGTTCAATGATCATCTCCCTCTGGGGCCGCAACCTTACCAACACGCACTACAATACCTTCGCCGTGCAGTCGTCGGCCGCCGGCGGCGCGCGCTACTTCGCCCAGCGCGCCAACCCCCTGCAGCTCGGCATCGACCTCAGCCTGCACTTCTGATTCCTGGAGACAGTTTTTTAGATACAGATTTTTAGAGGGATAGATTTTTTTTGTCGGAAAAAGACGAAAAAAAACCTATCCCTCTTCTATTTACCCCTGCTATAATGCGGGCGGATATGAATGCCGTCTCCGAATCATACAGGGCGTCGGTGAATCATGGGGACAGTCCCTTTTCTTTATTTTCCCGCCGCTTTCCTTCGCTTTCCGGCGGCCCGCTGTCCTTTTTTCCCCGCGCCCGGCGGTCAGAAGGTGGGAGTGATGACGAACCGGATGCCGTGGCGGGTGGCCGTGGGCAGGTCGAGGTA
>JAFXUY010000006.1 GCA_017524785.1 Bacteroidales bacterium
GAAAGTTGAAAGTTGAAAATTGAAAATCAGAAGGCAACGGGGAGGTGGCGATGTTGGGATACATGCCGACGGGGGTGGCGTTGACTAATAAAGTTGAAAGTTGAAAACTGAAAGTTGAAAGCTGGTTGTAGCCAATGATATTATGGCCGAGGGAAGTGTGCTGTTCGGGGTGGCGGCTGACGAAGGTGTGTTTGATGCCCAGCTGCTGCAGGGCGTAGGCCACGGCGCGGGCAGCGCCGCCGGTGCCGAGGATGAGTGAATGCGTTAATTTGTGAATGTGTGAATGTGTGAGTGCTTCTTCGAGGGTCCGGCGGAAGACAGGAGCGTCGGTGTTATATCCAACAAGGCGGTTGTCTGTGACCTTGACACAATTTACGGCGCCGATGTCGACAGCCCCGCGGCTGAGTGTGTCGAGCTGGGGTAGGATGGCCTCTTTGTAAGGCGTGGTGACGTTGAAGCCGCTGATGTCGTTGTCGGAGACCCATTGGCGCAGACCGTCGAGCGAGGGCAACTCAAAGAGCCGGTAGTCGGCAACAGTGGCCGGTACTGCCTCCTCGAAGAGACGCTGTGACCACGAATGGCCCAATGGATTGCCAATGAGAGCGTAGTGTTTCATTTCGAGTTGCAAAGATACGAATAATTTATATATATGAGAAAAAAATATTATCTTTGCATCTTTGATGATATGAAGATTGTCCGCAAAATATTATTGGTAATCAATATAATATTGATTCTTGGACTACTCCTGACGACCTTGGGTGGCCTTGTGGCACCGTCGGTCACTGTGGTGCCTGGTCTGTTGGCCTATGGCTATCTGCCAATGCTTGGACTAAATGTATTGATGGCTGTCATTTGGATGCTGATGGGCCGATGGCAGTGCCTTCTGTCGGTGGCAGCCATAGCAGCCCGCTACATGCTGATACCACTTTTCTTCCAGATTGGAGGGACCTCCAAGGTGCCGTCGGCCGACGAGCATCCGGCGATGGTGAAAGTGATGAGCCATAACGTACGCCTTTTCCGTGGCTCGCAGCAACAGCCGACATCTACTGACAGCAATGCCATTGATTTCATTGGTATGGTGCGCCAATACAACCCCGACGTGCTATGCCTGCAGGAATATGCTGCTCCCAAGACCGTGCGTATTACCGACAGTCTGGTGCTTATGGGTTACAACCACTACTACGGCTCGCATACAGCCAAGACCGGATTGCCCTACGGTACTGTAATATTCTCGCGGATGCCGATAACCTATGTGAACCGTATCGACGGAGAAAAACTGCTTGCCGAGATGATGCTCGACGGTCGCAGGTTCCGTATATGTGCCATCCACATGGACAGCTACCGTTTCGATGCTGCCGACCTTGAAGAGATAGAGCGCGTGAGTCATGGAGATATGAGTCGTGGCGACGGGCATACGCTGGATAAGGTGAAAGAGACTATACTGTGCCACGAAGAGGAATGGAACCAGCGTATAAAGCCTGTGGTTGAGGCCAGCACCATGCCCATGCTCCTTGCCGGCGACCTGAACGACATTCCCAATTCGTGGCTCTATACCCAAATAGCCAAGCAGATGAAGGATTGCTTCTGCGAGAAGGGAATGGGCTATAGCAACACCTACAACGGTGGCTTCCCGCGATTCCGCATCGACATGGTGTTCCATAGCGAAGGTTGGCGCACGTTGAGCTACCGCCGCATCAAGACCGATATTTCAGACCATTATCCAGTGCTTACATCGTTGGAACTTGAGCCATGAAAAAAGCAGAGTTATACAAGTGTGCGATTGATTATTTCGAGCAGGCCATGCCTGTGGCAGAGACCGAGCTGCACTATGGGTCGCCATTCCAATTGCTGGTGGCTGTGGTGCTTTCGGCGCAATGTACCGACAAACGTGTGAACATGGTCACTCCTGCCCTCTTCGCCGCCTATCCCACTGCCGAGCGGATGGCGCAGGCTTCCGAAGACCAGATATTCGACTACATACATTCGGTCTCATATCCGCACAACAAGAGCAGCCATCTGGTGGGGCTTGCGAAGATGCTTGTCGAAGAATATGGCGGTGTGGTGCCGTCGGACATAGATCAGTTGCAACGTCTGCCTGGTGTTGGCCGCAAGACCGCCAACGTGGTTGCTGCGGTGGTATTCGACCAGCCTGCCATGCCTGTGGACACGCACGTTTTCCGGGTGGCAAACCGTATTGGGCTCACCGTGAACAGCAAGACACCACTGCAGACCGAGCGTGAACTGGTGAAGCACATTGCCCCCGAGCTATTGCCCAAGGCGCACCACTGGCTGATACTGCATGGACGATATGTGTGCACGGCACGCAAGCCGCACTGCGAGAAATGCGGGCTGACAGAAGTGTGCCGTTACAGAAAGGAGGTGAGCCGTGATATTCACTAATCCGGCCTTTCTGTGGGGCTTGCTGGCGGTGGCAATACCCATTGCGGTACACCTCTTCAACTTCCGCCGTTACAGGAAAGTTTATTTCTGCAATGTCGACCGGTTGGTTGAGCTGCACACCGAGAGCCGTCGCCGCAACGACCTGCGCCGTTGGCTGGTGCTGGCGATGCGAATACTGGCCATAGTGTTCCTTGTGCTGGCTTTTGCCCAGCCGGTGCTCACCGACGGCAACGCTACGATGAAGAGCGGTCAGACGGTGGTGAGCATATATGTCGACAACAGCTTCAGCATGGAGAGTGCCACCTCCGATGGCAGTCAGCTTGCTGCCGCCTGTCGCAAGGCTGCCGAGGTGGCGTCGTCCTATGGCATGGGCGACCGTTACCAGCTGCTTACCGCCGACCTTGATGGCAGCAGCCAGCGGTGGCTATCGCGCGACGAGCTGCTCGACGCCATCGATGCTTTGCAACCTTCGGCGGCATCGCCTATGCTGAGCGATGTCATAAAGCGTCAACTCGACTTCATGCGGCAAAGTGGTGCCGCCAACCGCCAAGCCTACGTGATAAGCGACTTCCAGCGCAGTGGCTGCGACTTCGACCTTTTATCTGCCGACAGTAATGCTCTTGTCACGCTGGTGCCCCTCGAGGGTATCGGTGCCGACAATATCTATATCGACACTGTGGTTCTCGATGCCCCTGCCTATTTCGACGGTGGACGGGTAAATGCCAAGGTGACGGTGCGCAACAGCGGCAGTCGCGATGCCGAGAAGGTGCCCGTGAAGCTATACGCCGACGGGCGCGAGCGTGCTCTTGCCACCGTCGACATTGCTGCCGGAAGCAGCGCATCGGTGGCGCTGCATTTCAGCATAGAACGTGCAGGATGGCTGGACGGACGTGTAGAGATTGACGACTATCCAGTAACGTTCGATGACAGTTACCATTTCGCGCTTCTTGCCGGCAATGCCATCGACATTATAGAAATCGACGGCACCGTTGCCAACGAGAACTTGAAGAAGCTCTTTGGAGGCGACACGACGGTGCGTTACAGTACGGTGCCGCGTGTGCCGGTGTCGCTGGCCGATGTCGACTTCGTGGTGCTCAACGAGTTGAAAAGCCTTTCCTCGGGCGAAGCACAGCAACTGGCGGCGTGGGTCGACGATGGCGGAAGCCTGCTGGTGATACCCACGGCCGAGAGTGTGGCACAGGGGGTGAGCGAGATGCTCTCTTCTGTAAATGCGCCGCAGATACTTCGCTGGGCGAAGAGGCCTTCGCGCGCCAACGGAGTGGACTACGACAACGCTCTCTATCGCGAGGTCTTCGGCGGGCGCGACGAGGACATGGAACTGCCTACCGTGCAGGGGCATTATGCTACCGGCGGACAGTCGGTGAAGCAGTCGGTGATAGTCCTTGCCGATGGTACCGATCTGCTGTCGGTCACACCCTATGGGCAGGGCAAGGTCTACCTTTTCAGCACTCCGCTGCATGCCGAATGGACCGACTTCGTAAGCCAGGCGCTCTTTGTGCCGACGTTCTACAATATGGCCCTCTATAGTCGTCCGTTGCCTGTGGCGAGCCACACCCTCGGCGGTGCCGACCCGATAGTGTTGCAGGGAATGTACGACCTCGGTGTCAAGCCGCCGGAACTGGTGGCACCCGACAGCAGCAGTGTTATACCCGACATCCGCAAGGTGGGCAGCCGTCAGGTGCTGGTGCCGCACGGCGACATGGCCGAGGCCGGCATATATAGAATTGCCGACGAACACCTTGCCTTCAACTACCAGCGGCGCGAGTCGGTGATGGACTTCTTGAGTCGTGGCGAGGTAGCCAAGGCCATCGACGGCAGAACGGGCTATTCCATGGTGAAGAACAGCAGCAAACCCTTGGGCGACGAGCTGCGCGAGCGCGACGGTGGCCGCCGCTTGTGGCGTCTGTGCCTCGTGCTGGCATTGGCTGCGTTGGCTGCCGAGGTGGCATTGTTGAAGTTGAACAGAACGAAAACACATGCTTAAAGTAGAGAATATTTCCAAGTCGTTCGGCGGGCAACGTGTGCTCGACGGTGTTACATTCACTGCCAACCGTGGCGAGGTTGTGGGCCTGTTGGGGCGCAATGGTGCCGGAAAGACAACCTTGTTGCGCATTGTCTGCGGTCTGCTCGAGGCCGACAGCGGACGGGTGCTCTTCGACGACCATGTCGGTGTGCCGAAGGAACTGATAGGCAACTTGCCCGAAGAACGCGGCCTCTATCGTCGTATGCGTGCCGGCGAGCAGGCCCTCTATCTGGCACAACTGAAAGGCATGGGCCGCCAGGAGGCCGAGCAGAGCCTGCGCCAGTGGTTCGACCGACTGGGCATGGCCGAATGGTGGAACACGCAGGCTTCCCGCTTGAGCAAGGGCATGCAGCAACGGCTACAGTTCGTTGTCACCGTGGTGCATAGTCCGCGTCTGCTTGTACTCGACGAGCCTTTCTCGGGCTTCGACGCCGACAACGCCGATATGCTCTGCCGAGAGATACAGCGTCTTTCGGCCGATGGAACCACGGTGCTGCTCTCCACCCACAACATGCAGGCTGCCGGGCAGCTGTGCCATAAAACGATACAGCTATGAAGAAACTGATGATTATCGTTGCGCGGGAATGCCGCATGCGGTTGCGTCGTCCCGCCTTCTGGGTGCTCACGTTGCTGGTGCCTGTGGTGTTGGCGGTGCTATATGTGTTGCCTGTTGTCGCGGCCCAGCGGGACGAGTGCACTACAGTGCTGGTGGTCGACCAGACTGGCCTCTTCGACGGCGGTATGCAGTCCACCGCCAAGGTGGCTTTCAAGTCCATGCCAAGCCTCGACTATGCCAAAAGTCATGCCGATGAAGGCGACATGATACTCTATATTCCTTTGCGCGAGACTACCATACCGCGCGACGCTTTCCTGCTCCATGACGGCGGCACTCCGGCATTGGCCGTGCAGAGTGTTGTCGATGCGCAACTACAGACCCTGCTGCGCAACGCCATCCTCGAAGACGTCTATCAGCTCGAGCCTTCGGTATATCATTCTGTCGAATCAACGCATATCAGCCTGCATACGCAGGAGGTGGCTTCGGGCCGCGAGAGCTTCTCGAATGTGAAGACCGTGGTGGCCTTGGTGGTGGCGGTGCTGATGGTGGTGGCTTTGTTGCTCTTCGGCGTACAGGTGGTGCGCAGTGTGCAGGAGGAGCGGCAGAACCGTGTGGCCGAGGTTGTGACCACTGCCGTAAAACCGGTCAGCCTGCTTGTGGGCAAGATTGCAGGTGTGGCGCTCACCGCCATAGTGCAACTCTCATTGTGGATAGTCCTTACGGCTGCCGCCATTGCCGGCGTTCAAGCCGCCAATCCAGCTCTCTTTGCCAAAGCCCGCGAGCAACAGGAACTGCGCAGTCTTGCCACTAAAGGGGTCGAAGCTACAGCTCAGTATGAAACCCCGGTGGCCTTGGTCGACCAGACGGTACAAGGTCTTGCCGCCATCCGTGTGTCGGTGGTCGCGGGAGTGTTCCTGCTGTTCTTCATATTAGGATATCTGCTCTATGGCGCTTTGTTGGCGTGGATCGCCTCGCGCCTTGATGCCGAAGCCGATGCGTTGCAATGGTCGCTGCTGATAATGTCGCCGCTACTGATGGTGTTGGCGTTGTGCCCATTCCTGGTCAAGGCGCCAGCCGGAGCATTGGCATCGTGGCTTACCATGGTACCTTTCACGGCTCCCGTCGCCGTGATGGCGCGCCTGCCATTTGGCCTGCCGGTATGGCAGGTCGTGGTTTCACTGGCAGTAATGTTGCTGATCTTTGTCGTCGCTGCAGTGTTTGCTGCCCGCAGTTACAAGCGCCGTTTGGTGGCTTAGTGCGTGAAGACGTAACGTACTATGTTTGAGCCCATGCGGAGGGCTTTCTGGCGGGTGGCCTGGCTGTCGCCGTGTACGTCTTGGTCTTCCCAGCCATCGCCGAGGTCGCACTCCCATGTGAAGAAGCACACCAGCCGTCCTTCCCATATCAGGCCGTAGCCCTTGGGCGGCAGGTTGTCGTGCTCGTGAATCTTGGGCAGTCCGTTGGGGAAGTCATATTTCTGATGGTAGATGGGGTGACTGAAGGGCAGCTCGACGAACTCCAGCTCGGGGAAGACCTTTTTCATCTGCGGCACCACGAACTCGCGCAGGCCATAGTTGTCGTCGATATGCAGGAATCCACCGCCTATGAGGTAGTTGCGCAGGTTCTGTGCCTCACGGTCACTGAACACCACGTTGCCGTGGCCCGTCATGTGGACAAACGGATAGTTGAACAACTCGCTGCTGCCCACATCGACAGTGGCATACTGCGAGTTGAGGCCCATCTGTTGGTCTTGGTTGCAGAAAGCTATGAGGTTGGTGAGCGACGTGGGGTTGGCATACCAGTCACCACCGCCGCCATATTTGAGCAGGGCTATCTGGGGCTGTGCCGATAAGGTTGAAAGTTGAAAGTTGAAAGTTGAAAGTATGAGGATGAGCAGTATCTTTTTCATGGGCGGTCGTTTATGAGGTTGAAGGCGGCTACGGCGTAGAGCGCTGCCGTCTCGGTACGCAGGCGTGCTGTGCCGAAGCTCACAGGCTGGAATCCGCAATCGATGGCTAGGTTTATCTCCTCGGCCGAGAAGTCGCCTTCGGGGCCTATCAGCACCACGGTGTCGGCTCCGAGTTTCAGGGCCTGGGAAAGCATGGTTCTTGGCTTGTCTGCCTCGCAGTGGGCGATGAGTTTTATTGCTTGAATACTTGAATGCTTGAATGTTTGAGTGAGCCAGTCGGAGAGTTTAACTGCGGGGTTGATGCGGGGCAGCATGGTGTGCAAGCTCTGCTTCATGGCGCTGATGGCTAGCTTCTCCAGGCGGTCGGTTTTGAGAAACGAACGCTCCGAGTGGTCGCACTGCAGCAGCGTTATCTCGGCCACGCCCATTTCCACGGCCTTCTCCACGAGCCACTCCATGCGGGCGGGGTTCTTTGTGGGTGCCACGGCGAGGTGAATGTCGGGATGCTTGATTGTTTGATTGCTCGCGTTGGCGGTTGCTTCCACGACGCAGGCGCGGTCGCTGACGTCGATTATCTTGCATTGGTAAAGGTTGCCACGGCCGTCGGTGACGTTGATATCGTCGCCTGCGCGCAGCCGCAAAACACGCACGGCATGGCGGCTTTCCTCGGCATCGAGGGTGCAGAAACCGTTGGGTGATATGTCTTTACAATAGAACAACTGCATAGGCTAAACAATCATGCCGGAAGCGATAACCAAGTGGGCGTCGCTGTCGTAGATGGTGGTATACTGGCCGGCGGCGATGCCCTGTATGCGGTCGGTGCTGTCTATCTGCACCAGTCCGTTGTCGGAGGCGTGCAGCAGACCGCGGTGGAATTCGGGGGTGTGGCGGATTTTGAATGTTACCTCCATTGGCAGCGGCAATTCGATGGGTGCCAGAGGGTGGAAGCCCATGAGGAGCACCTTGTTGCCGTGTGCGGCATCGGGGTCGTAGCCCTGGCTGACGTACAGCACGTTCTCTTCGATGTCCTTGCGCACCACGAACCAAGGGCCACCGCTCAGGAACAGGCCCTTGCGCTGGCCGATGGTGTGGAACCAGTAGCCCTTGTGGGTGCCCAGCGCCTTGCCGGTCTCCAGCTCCACAATCTTGCCTTCGCGCTCGCCGAGGTAGCGGCGGATGAAGTCGTTGTAGTTAATCTTTCCGAGGAAGCAGATGCCCTGCGAATCCTTGCGGTCGGCACTCGGCAGGTGCGCTTCGTGTGCGATGCGTCGCACATCGGCCTTCATCATGTGGCCGATGGGGAACATGATCTTCTGTATCTGACGATAGTCGAGCTGCGAAAGGAAGTCGGTCTGGTCTTTCACAGGGTCTTTGGCAGTTGCCAGGAACACCTTTCCGTCGACGATGTCGGTGGTGGCGTAATGGCCAGTGGCAATGCGGTCGTAGTCGTGACCGCGACGGTCGTCGAAGGCGCCGAACTTGATGAGCTTGTTGCACATCACATCGGGGTTGGGGGTGAGACCTTTGCGAACGCTCTCTATGGTGTAACTGACAACATTGTCCCAGTATTCTTTGTGGAGGTTCACCTCCTCGAAACGGCATCCATAGTGGTGTGCTATCCATTGCGTTATCTCGATGTCCTCCTCTGCAGGGCAGTTGATGTAGCCTTCCTCGTCTTCCATGCCGATGCGGATATAGAAGATGTCGGGCGTGTAGCCCTGCTCCTTGAGCAGGTGTACCGCCACCGAGCTGTCGACGCCTCCCGATACCAATGCTGCAATATTCATAGCACCAAAATAAAAAGGGCCTCTGTTGTTTAGAGGCCCTTCATTGTGAGGTCGCTTCCGGATTTGAACCGGAGTAGCAGGTTTTGCAGACCTGTGCCTAGCCCCTCGGCCAAACGACCCTCTTGCTCATAAAAGCGGGTGCAAAATTACTACTTTTTTCCATACTGGCAAAATTATTTTACGACAAAAATAGTAATATGCTGAGTATTAGTGTGGTTATTCTTTGTCTGCAAGCCGTTGTCTCCTCCTCAAAAAGTGTATGACAAGGTGCCATGTGGCTCATTTCTTCAGTATTTCTTCAGTGTTTCTTCAGTGGATGACTGAAGAACGACTGAAGAACAACTGAAGAGCAACTGGTGATGAAAGATTGCTGACAGCGTGTTGTCAACTGATGTCGCTTGAGAATATGTGGCAATATAGGTGTATGATGTTCAGCGCCTTATGGTTTTGGGGACGTGTTTTTTTATTATGTTATTGTATTTTTATGTATCTTTGCATCGTGAAATATCTGATGACAACCCTCGTTTTGTTGGCCGCAATGCTGTTTGCCGGCTGCCAGAAACAGGTGCCTGTCGACCCCTTGCGCCGCTCGGTGGTCGACGGACTGAACAAGGAGGCTTTTGTCAATCGCTACCGTGACCCCGACAGCTGTATCGCTGTCTCCGAGCGTGCGTTACGCTATATTGCCGACTCGTTGCCCGAGTATGTCGACGGCGAACTGCGTGCCCGCAACAACATGGCTTTCGCCTACTATCAGATGTCCGATGCCGCCGAAGCAAGCGCTATGCTCGACCATGTCGACAAGATTGTCGCCTTGCGGAGCCCTACGATGTCAAACGGCGACATCGAGATGGTTATTTCGCAGCTCATTCGTGCGCGGCTTTTGCAGCGCGACTGCCGCATTGCCGACAGCTACCGTTTGTTATACCACATCAATCATAGCGGTGTGCTCGAACGTAGCCGCGGCAAACTGCTTTACGACTATGCCCAGGCGGAGTACTATATAACCATGCTGGTGCTCAACTACCACTACCGCGACGGCAAGGATGGCGATGTGCGCACGCTGCTCTCCGAGATTGAAGAGCAGCGGCCCCGGCTGAAGGTCGACTATGCGCAGGACATGGCCTTGAACTATGCCTTGGCCTACGGCTGGCAGAGTGCGGGCGAGAGCACCAAGGCGCTCGACTACTGCGACGACAACTTCGACATACTTGAACGTCCTGGAGCCTTCTGCACCTATCACTATGCCAACACCATGCAGATGATGGCCTCGGCGCTGAAGGGCATTCCCGGCCCCACGTCGCCCGACAGTGTGCTCGACCTATACGATGCCGCCCGCGAGGCGTTCTTTGAATATGGCGACCCCTATCAGATGCTTGGCGGTGTAACTTCGACGGCACGATACGCCCTGCTGATAGGCGACACGCTGAAAGCCCACGAGGTGCTGTCGGAATGGCGCTCGATGCGAGGCACATGGAAACCCTTCTCGGCTCCCAAGATGGAGGTGGGTTACTTCGATGTGCTGATACGTAGCCGTCTGGCCTCCAAGCCCGACGAGGTGCGCACGTGGTATGTGCACCGTGCCGAGCTGCAGGACTATATAGCCCGCAACGAGCGCGAGGACTTCGCCCTACAGCAGTCGTTGAGCACCGCCCAGCGTCGCAGCCGCTGGATGACGTATACGGCCATCGGCTTCGGTGTACTGGCGGTGATACTGCTGGCGCTGACCACCCTGCTATGGATTGCCGCACTGCGCCTGCGCCGCGAGAAACGACAGCTGGAAGCTGCCAAACGGCGCGACGTGGAGCGTATTGCCAATGTGGAGACGACCCTCAGCGTGCTGCGCCACGACGTGAGTCCCTTCATGGGCTATCTTAACAGTCCAGACCTCACACCCGAGTTGCGCGACGAGGTGTTGCAGCAACTGCTGCGAACCTTCGACAATATCAAGAACTGGACTTCGCTGTCAATTCCCAGCGGCTTGGCATTCAACCGTGGCACTTTCCCGTTGCAGGAGGTGTTCGACGAGGTGCAGCATCAGGTGCTGTCGCCCAAGGCCGGTGTGTGTCTGCATTTCGTATCCACGCCGTTGCAGGTCACTGGCGACAAGCTGTTGCTGATAATATTGCTGCGCAACTTGATAAACAATGCCCTGCAGCATACCCCGTCGGGCAGCGTCACTGTTGCGGCGCAGGCCGACGGCGAGATGGTCGACATAACCGTAGCCGACACTGGCAGCGGCATGACAGCCGAGCAGGTGGAGGCCCTCTTCCGTGCCGACCGCACCTTGCCTGCCGGCAGCGAGCATGGCTTCGGGCTGATACTGTGTCGCTATATCATCAAGAAACACGACGACCTGACGCGCCGCGGCTGCCGCATCTGGGCCGAGAGCGAGGTGGGACGTGGAACGACGATGCATATGAGGCTTAGTAGTTAAGTAGACAAAGAATGAAGATGGAAAAAAAGATAAGGGTAATGATGGTCGACGACGAGCCGTTGATACGCAAGGTCGTCAAGATGGAGATGAACAGCCGTGCCGCCAAGGTTGAGAGTGGCGATATGGATGCCAGCGTCATCAGTCGGGTTGAGATGGTCGAAACCTTCGCCGACGGGCCGACGCTCCTGGCTGCCCTTGCCGGCATGGAGGCGCCCGACTATCTGCTGGTGGACATGGAGATGGGTGGCGAACCCACGGGCGGCCTTATGGTCACCCAGCGTGTCCAAGAGCGCTATCCCGACGTCAAAGTCATCATCTTCTCGGGGCGCTTCGACGCGCCGTTGCCCAGCGAGGTAGACCGCATGCAGCGCCTCTACGACATAGGCCGTGTGGTTATGGAAGCCCTCAGGCTCGGAGCTTCGGCCTTCGTCAGCAAGAATGCTGTTGGGGGCTTCTCGATAGAGAACATATTGCGTGCCATTGCCTGCCTTGAGCGCGGCGAGCAGTTCTATTTCAACTATCCCGTGATGCTCACCCTCAAGGAGGCTGCCAGCCACTACTTCGATCTCGTCTCCGCCCACGACCCCTCGTTCGCCCTCAGCGACACCGAGCGGCAGTTGCTGCTCCTCGAAGCTGCTGGCTGCACAGCGGCCGAGATTTCGAACCAGCTCGGCGAGACCGACAAAGTGGTACAGGAACGCCAGAAAGACCTCTCGCGACGGCTCGACATCGTCAACAAGAGTGCCGCGCGTGTGGCCAAGGCCATTTCGCTGGGCCTTATCAATCCCGCTGAGGTGCGGTTCCTTTCACGTCAATAACCAATAACAACGTTTAATAATGAAGAGAACATTTTTCGCCCTGTTACTGACGCTATTCTGTGTGTCGATCTCCGCCAAGCCTGTCGATGTCGCCACTGCCCGCCGTGTGGCCGACACATATATGGCTGCCATGGGTATGAGAAACACGGCGGCACTAGTCGATGTCACGTCGCAGACACCCTTCACCGAGTTCTATGTCTTCACCGCCGAAGAGGGAGGCTTTGTGCTTGTCAGTGCCGACGACTGTGTTGTTCCGGTACTGGGCTACAGCACCACGTCGCGCTTCGAGACAAAAGACATGCCCGAGAACATCCTCGGCTGGCTGCAGGATTATGAGAAAGAGATACGCTATCACAAGAGCATGCAGGATGGCGAAGTGCAGATAGGCGAGGCCGCCATGCAGTGGCAGACGCTGCTTGCCGGTGCGGTGCCTCCGGCGCCACTTTCTACGGCCGTGAGCCCCATGCTCACAACAACATGGAACCAGAGTCCCTACTATAACAATCTCTGTCCGCAGGCCACCTCGGGCGACCGTTCGGTGACAGGCTGTGTGGCCACCGCCACGGCACAGGTGATGAAATACTATAATCATCCCACCACTGGCTACGGCAGTCACACCTACACCAGCGACCGCACCAACAACGGTGTCAACTACAACTTTCCCAACCTCACGGCCAACTTCGGCGCCACCACCTACCAGTGGTCCAACATGCCCAACGCCCTCACAGGTGCCAGCAGTGCTACCCAGCTGAATGCTGTGGCGACGCTGATGTACCACATCGGTGTTGCCGTAGAGATGAGCTACAGTCCCGACGCCAGCGGTGCCCACAACTACAACACTGGCGGCACTATAGCTCCTTCGTCGCAGACCGCTTTGATGAAATACTTCAAATACCGTCCCGACATGGCTGCCATTGCCCGCGACGACTATAGCGATGCCGCTTTCAGCGCACTGCTGCGCGCCGAGCTCGACCAGCAGCGCCCCATCCTTTATTCGGGCAGCAATGTGTCGGCAGGCCACAGCTTCGTTTTCGACGGCTACAACACCAGTGGCCAATTTCATGTCAACTGGGGCTGGGGCGGTTCCAACAACGGCTATTTCACCATGGGTTCGCTCAATCCCGGTGTGGGTGGCATAGGCGGCAACAGCAGCGGTACATACAACGTGAACAATGTGGCCCTCATAGGCATACGTCCCAACACCAACTGGAGCACCACAGCCGCCACCACCGTCACTGCCACTACCACCGGACATGGCAGTGTCACCGGCAGCGGCAGCCATTCATTTGGCGACACCGTGCCGATGTATGCCACTGCCAACAGCGGCTACCGTTTCAACGGCTGGACCGACGGCAGCAAGTTCAACCCTCGCGAGATTATCGCCAACGGCGGCAGCTACAGCTTCACAGCGACCTTTGCGCCCATCAGCGGCGACACGCTACACTACTGCCCAGGAAACAACAAACTCAACAACTACCGCAATACGAACGGTACCACCACGTGGGGCATCAAACTGCCTGCTTCGTTGCTCGACGCCACCAAATATCTGCAGTCCGTGCAGCTCTTCGTGGCTGCCAGCGGCACCTACACGATGACCGTCTACACCGGCTCGTCGCATTCCACCACCGCCGCCACCGAATCGGTGACCTTCTCCGATGCCGACCTTGACACGTGGAAGACCATCGCGCTCTCCAATCCGGTGGCTGCCACACAGGATATATGGATAGTCTTCAGCTACGGTGGCAGCGGCTACCCCGCCTCCTACACCTATGGCAGCGGTGCTGCAGGCTCCTTCCTGTGGGGCACCAGCTTCAACGACTATGGCCAGACGTGGGCTGTCACCGCCATGATTAAAGGCATATTCGGCAACGGCACTCCCGACCCCGATCCCTGTATCATTGCCAGCTTCCCCTACAGCGAGAATTTCAACGATACCACGGCCAACTGCTGGTCTGTCATGGATGCCAACGCCGATGGTACCACGTGGTCGCTTATGGATGTCACCTATGGCTACAACAACTCGATATGCATTGGCATACAGTATGCCGTCAATGCCGACGACTGGCTCATGGCTCCGCCCATGTCTACCAGCGGCAACTACACCGTGTCGTGGAAAGCACGCATCAGGAGCACCACCTATCCCGAGACTTATCAGGTGCTGTGGTACGACGGTACCGACACCACACAGCTCTTCCAAGAGACGCTGACGTCGACCACCTATGTCGACCGTTCGACTAGCTTCTCTGTGCCTGCCAACACCACAGGTCGCATCGTCTTCCGGTATATCAGCAATGATATGTATTATCTATATCTCGACAATATTGTCATTGCCGAAGCCTCTGTGCCTACGCAGTACACCGTCACGGCCACCAGCAACAACAATGCCTGGGGCACCGTCAGCGGTGGCGGCACCTACAATGCCGGTGCCACGGCAACCCTCACGGCAACGGCTGCCAGCGGCTACCACTTCGTGCAGTGGCAGGACGGCAACACCGCCAACCCGCGCACCATTACCGTCAGCGGCAACGCTACCTATACGGCCACCTTCGCACAGGATGTGGTGACCTACACCATCACCGCCACCAGCAACAACAATGCATGGGGCACCGTCAGTGGTGGCGGCACCTACAATGCCGGTGCCACGGCAACCCTCACGGCAACGGCTGCCAGCGGCTACCATTTCGTACAATGGCAGGACGGTAACACCAGCAACCCGCGCACTGTCACTGTCAGCAGCAATGCCACTTACACCGCAACCTTCGAGGCTGACAACAATTGTCCTGCCATAAGTAGCTTCCCCTACAGCGAGAGCTTCGATGTGTCGCCCGCCTGCTGGACGATTGTCGACGCCAACAACGATGCCTCCTCATGGTCTAATATCAGCTATATCACTGGGAACTCCGATACCGTGTTCCCTCACAGCGGTAGCAGCATGATGGCATCGTTCTCGTGGAACGGCTCGGCGATGAATGCCAACGAGTATCTCATTTCGCCGCAGTTCGTCCTGCCCGCCGGCCAGAACATCACTCTGTCGTGGTGGTTCAGGGTCAACGCCTCTTACCCACAGGACAAGCTAGCCGTGCGCCTCTCCACCTCGGGCAACAGCGTCGCCAATTTCACCGTCACGCTGGTCGACATCACCCCCACGTCAACCAACGGCTCGTGGACGCAGCATACTATCGACCTGTCGGCTTATGCCGGCCAGAGCATCTACCTGGCATTCTATCACCACGACAGTTACGACATGAACTATATACTTGTCGATGATGTCCAGATTACCACAGCCACTCCTCCTACACAGTACACCATCACCGCTGTGAGCAACAACAACGCATGGGGCACCGTCACCGGCGGCGGCACCTACAACGCCGGAGCCACGGCAACCCTCACGGCCACAGCCGTCAGCGGCTACCACTTCGTCCAGTGGCAGGACGGCAACACCGCCAACCCGCGCACCGTCACTGTCAGCGGCAACGCCACATATGTAGCCACCTTCGAGGCTGATCCTCCTGTGCAGTACACCGTCACCGTTGTCAGCAGCAATCCGGCCCTGGGCACCGTTACCGGTGGCGGCACCTATGACGAGGGCACAACGCTGACCATCACCGCCACTCCCGCCGAAGGATGCCGTTTCCTGCACTGGCAGGACAATAATACCAACTCCGTGCGCACCATCACCGTTACCGGCAACGCCACCTATGTGGCTACCTTCGAAGCCATACCTCCCACTCCGCAGTATTCCATCACTGTCGTCAGCAACAACCCCGCCTGGGGTAGCGTCACGGGTGGCGGCACCTACGACGAGGGTAGTGTGGTGACCATTGCCGCCGTAGCCAATACTGGCTATCATTTCGTCAAGTGGCAGGACGAAGTCACTACCAACCCGCGCACCGTCACCGTCACCGACAATGACACCTATGTGGCTTTCTTCGCGGCCGACCAGAACCAGGGTGTCGACCAGGCCGACGCTTTTGCCATCAGCCTCTATCCCAACCCCGCCACCTCGATACTCAACATTGTGGTCGACGAGCGTGCCGAGGCCATTGTTCTTGATGCTACTGGCCGCATTGCTGCAAGCATCCTGCTTGCCCCCAGCACCAACACTATTGATGTAAGCATATTCCCCAACGGTGTATACTTCGTTAAGATTGGCGACCGCCTTTCCTCGTTCATCAAACAATAACAACCAAGCACTCTTTTGCACCGAACTGAAAATATACAGACTATGAAAAAAACATTCTTTGCTTTGGTATTCGCCCTGGCAGGTCTTATCGCCACGGCAGCACCGGTAAACAATGAGACGGCACGCAACGTGGCTGTCAACTTCTGGAATGCCCACCGCGACAGCGATGTGGCCGTCATCACCACTATGCGCCAAATCGACATCCCGTTCGACGGCATGTATGTTTTTTCTGCCCCGACAAACGGATTTGTCATCGTGGCCGCCGACGATTGTGTACAGCCCATCCTTGCCTATTCGTTCCACAATCCTGCCTCGGCCCAGCTCAACCCCGAGGTGCGCTACTGGCTCTCCACCTATCAGGACCAGATAGACTACCTGCGCGGCATCGATGCTGTTGGCTCCGACGAAGTCGCCGCACAATGGAAGGAATACAGCAAGGCTACCCCTGGCGACCCCGTTCCGCTTACCATGGTCCCTGCTCTTATTTCGACCACTTGGGACCAAAGCCCATACTATAACAAGTTCTGCCCCTACGACAGCAGCGCCCATGCCCGCACTGTGGCAGGATGTGTGGCCACAGCCACTGCCCAAGTTATGAAGTATTGGAATCATCCCGCCCAAGGCACTGGGAGCCACTCGTACAACACCGACTTTGGCACTCTCTCTGCCAACTTTGGTGCCACCACCTACAACTGGTCTCTTATGCCGACGGCCCTCGGCAGCACCAGCAGCACCGCCCAGGACAACGCCGTGGCCACGCTGATGTACCATGTGGGTGTCGCAATCGAGATGAATTATGGCACCGATGCCAGCGGTGCACAGCTAACGAACTATGGCTATAGCTACAATTCCTATCCCTCGACCCAGGACGCTCTATCCATGTTCTTCGGTTACGATAATAATATCCAGGCCAAATATCGCAACAACATCAGCGACGACAACTGGAAGGATTACATCGTGGCCGAGCTCAATGCATTGCGCCCGGTTCTCTATGCTGGATTTGATCCCGATGGTGGCCATTGCTTCATCTGCGACGGTTACAATACAGCCGAGACGCAGTTCCACTTCAACTGGGGCTGGAGTGGCTACTACGACGGCTACTACTCCCTCTCCAACCTTGCCCTTGGCGGTGGCGGCACGGGCACCACATCATCCTTCACCTTCAACCTCAACCAGCAGATTCTCATCGGCGTGCAGCCCCAGGGCCATGTTACGCCAACAACACCTTCCGACACCATCAGCTACTGCGGCAACAGCCACTACTACACTTCCGTTGGTACCAGCGGCGGCCCCATGTACTGGGGTATTATGATTCCCGCCGACCAGCTCTCCGGACGCAACTACCTCAAGAGCGTCCAGCTCTATGTCCGCGAGGCCGGCACCCATAACCTCAGAGTCTATTCCGGCGGCACCACGTCTCCTTTGACGCTGGTACACACGCAGCCGACAACGTTTGTCGCTGCCGATACCAATTCGTGGAAAGAGATATTCCTCAGTACCCAATGCCCCATCGACACTACGAAGAACCTCTGGGTGGTTATCTATGCCAACGGATTGAACCATCCTGCCGCTGCCTGCCGCTACACCCACGAACCCAACAGTGACTGGGCCTCGACCAACGGCACCTCGTGGAGCCACCTGCAGGATATGTCTTCGACGCTTGTCTACTCGTGGCTGCTCAGGGCTGTCACGTCGGCCACCGCACCTGTGGCACCTCCCACTGTCTCCATCAGCGGCCCGTCGCGTCTTACCGTCGGTGCCAGTGCCACCTTCACAGCCAACGCTTCCAGTGGCGCAACGGTTACATGGAGTATGCCCGGCGCCACCCCAAGTAGCGGTACAGGTACCAGCGTGACCTTTACCTATGCCAACCCCGGAACCTACACCGTCACCGCCACCGCCACCAATAGCAGTGGCTCGCACTCTGCCAGCAAGACCATCGCCGTGGTCACTAGCGACGACCCTGCCCACACCGACACCGTCAGCTATTGCGGCAGCAGCGCCTACTACAGCTCTGTAGGCACTTCCGGCGGCCCCATGTTCTGGGGCATCGCGCTCACTCCCAATCAACTTGCTGGCGCCACACAGCTTAAGAGCGTCATGCTCTATGTTAAGGAGGAAGGCACATATACCCTCAACGTCTACACCGGTGGCTCGGGCAGCAATCCCAGCACACTGGCCCACACGCAGACATGCAGTTTCAACGCCAGCGACGAAGGCTGGAAAGAGGTCGTGCTCAACACCAACTTCGCCATCCCTTCGGGCCAGAACGTTTGGGTCACCTTCGAGACCTCTGGCATGCAGCATCCCGCTGCGGTGTGCAACTATACCGGCGACCCCAACAGCGACTGGGCATCCACCGACGGCACATCATGGAAACATCTGCCCGAGCTAGCCTCCTCGCTGACCTATTCCTGGCTCGTCAAAGCCGTTGTCCTCACTGCCGGAGGCAACCAAGGCATCGTCGACGGTACCGACGCCGTCGAGTTCCAGCTCTACCCCAATCCTGCTTCGACTCATGTCACCGTCAGCGGCGCTGACGGCGAGGTGCAGCTGCTTGATGTCACGGGCCGCCTTGTCCAGACAGTCAGGCATGCAGGCAAGCAACCAGTTACCATTGATGTCAGCATGCTCGCCAACGGTCTCTACTTTGTCAGAGTTGGCGCTCATCACGCTTCATTCATCATACAACACTAACTATGCGATACGAAGTAGATTTTCTAGTGGTAGGTTCCGGCATCGCCGGCCTCAGTTTTGCCCTCAAGGTGGCTCCCTACGGTAAGGTGTGCATCCTCACCAAGGGCGACGCCGCCGAAGGCAGCACGCGCTACGCACAGGGCGGCATCGCCGCCGTGATGTACGACAGCGATTCGTTCGACAAACACATCCACGACACCCTTGTGGCCGGCGACGGCATCTGCGACCGCGACGTGGTAGAGATGACCATCCGCGAAGCCCCCGACCGCATCCGCGAGCTGGTGCAGTATGGTGTCAACTTCGACCTCGACCGCAAAGGCGACAAATTCGACCTGCATCGCGAAGGCGGCCACTCCGAGTTCCGCATACTCCACCACAAGGACAACACCGGCGAGGAGATAGAACGCGGCCTCCTCGAGGCTGCCAGGGCGCACCCCAATATCGAAATCAAGGAGCGTCAGTTTGCCATCGACATCATCACACAGCACCACCTGGGCCAGCGTGTCACCAAGCACACGCCCGACATCGAGTGCTACGGCGTCTATGCCCTCGACTGCGACACCAACCGTATCGACACCTATTTGGCACGTGTCACCCTGCTGGCCACCGGAGGCATGGGCAACGTATACAGCACCACCACCACGCCCGTCATCTCCACCGGCGACGGCGTGGCCATGGTGCATCGTGCACGCGGTGTGCTGAAAGACCTCGAGTTTATGCAGTTCCACCCCACCAGCCTCTACAATCCTGCCGAGAAGCCCGCCTTCCTCATCACCGAGGCCATGCGCGGCGCCGGTGCCGTGCTCAAGGACCGCGATGGCCACGAGTTCATGCAGAAGTACGACTCGCGCCTCTCGCTGGCTCCGCGCGACATCGTGGCCCGCGCCATCGACAACGAGATGAAGCTCAGCGGCAAGGACTACCTCTACCTCGACGCCCGCGGCATAGGCAAGAAGCACCTCATCGAAGGCTTCCCCACCATCTATGCCAAGTGCCTCTCCATAGGCATCGACATCACGCGCGACATGATTCCCATACGTCCTGCAGCCCACTACCAGTGCGGCGGCGTCAAGGTCGACCGCAACGGCGAGTCGTCAATCCACAACCTCTATGCCGCCGGTGAGTGCTCGTGCACAGGTCTACATGGCGGCAACCGTCTGGCCTCCAACTCGCTTCTCGAGGCTGTGGTCTATGCCCACAACGCCGCCCAGTGTGCCATCGGCCGCCTGCCGAATATCGGCTTCAAGACCGAGGTGCCCGACTGGAATGCCGAGGGCATGGTACTCAACGAGGAGATGGTGCTCATCACCCAGACCAAGCGTGAGCTACAGGAAATCATGTGGAACTATGTGGGCATCGTGCGCAGCGACCTGCGCCTGCAGCGGGCCTTTGACCGCCTGAACCTCATCTTCCGCGAGACCGAAGACCTCTACAACCGTTCCGTCCTCACCGAACCTCTCTCCGAGCTGCGCAACCTAATAGCCTGCGCCTACCTAATCATCAAGATGGCCCGTGCCCGCCGCCAGAACGTGGGTCTCCACTACAGCCTCGACCTACTCCAGTAGCTGCTGCAACGAGTAATAAAGAATATATAGAGCGAATGTTGGAAAATTCAGCGAGTCGTGCAGGGGCTGCACAAGTGGCGGCGTGGGCGGAGACGCACCTAGTGGGCTGACATAGTTGGTCTCTCCACTGCAGAAACAATGGCTGCCAGAATGAGAAAGAGATGATTAGAAGTGAAACGAAAAGCCGATGCCAAGTGCTGGTATGCCGTCGCTTGCGAGCATAAGTGTTGGTACCACATCCATATCCATGCCCAGATTTCGGTTCTGCACGGCATTGTATCCTTCGGCAATACGACTGATACGGCCTGCTGCAGTACCTCGTACGACATAACCTACAGGTAATAGCACATCCGATGCCACAGCCAGAATATACCCAGTTATTGCCACTGCCGGCAACTCGCTTAATGTTCCTGTAACTGCCATTGATATACCGACTACTGCATCAATCCAGCCGAATGTAACACAGGCGGCGCCTTTGCCATATTGACTTTGTGCCGACAAGTAGTTGCCATAGCCATCGCGACCAAGTATCTCTCGCAGGTTGTTTGGTTCGTATGGATAGCTTTTACCTGACACAATACGACCACCGTCGCGATAGAGCGGATCGAAGTCCACTACATGCTCTATTATGGTTTCTTTCGCTTTTGGTACGGCTTCTTTCTGCTCGAACGACTGCACATCTCCATTGGCGTACAGTATTGTGGAGACTTTCTCGGTGGAAATAATAAATACCGGCCCATCGAGATTGTTGCTCTTCTTGTAACGAACCTCGGTTTCTGATACTTCAGTAATCTTGGCATCAATTCGTTTCAAATCGCGGGTTACAATGATGTCCTGCGCCAGGCAGCATAGGTTGATGCTACATAATAATAACAAAATGATTCTTTTCATAACATATTAGTTTTGAAACAATAAAAAAGCCGTGAACTTTATTTGTTCTAAGTCGAGGCTCTGGTAAACCTTTAATCCAAACAAGAAAGCTCACGGTATCGTGAGCGTTTCCCCTTTCTTGTGGACTAAATGAGAGAAATTTACCAGATTTCGACTTATCCAAGAAAAGCAAATACGCTTTAATACGTCTTTATTATTCTATATTTTATTCTATTTATTGTTTTTATTCAACGATGCAAAGATATTATTGTTTTTATTCAACGATGCAAAGATACAAAGTTTGGTGGATTTGACAAAATCAAACTTTCAGCTTCTTGTAGTGGATGCGGTGGGGGGTGTCGTCGCCGAGGCGCTTGCGGCGGTTCTCTTCGTATTCGGTGTAGCCGCCTTCGAAGAAGTAGACCTGTGAGTCACCCTCGAAGGCAAGGATATGGGTACAGATGCGGTCGAGGAACCAGCGGTCGTGGCTGATGATCACGGCGCATCCGGCGAAGTTCTCGAGGCCTTCCTCGAGGGCGCGCATGGTGTTGACGTCTATGTCGTTGGTGGGCTCGTCGAGGAGCAGCACGTTGGCTTCGCTCTTGAGGGTCAACGCCAGATGCAGACGGTTGCGCTCGCCGCCGCTGAGCACGCCGACCTTCTTGCTCTGGTCGGTGCCGCTGAAGTTGAATCGTGATATATATGCGCGGCTGTTGACCAGACGGCCGCCTACCTGCAGGTTCTCGTTGCCGCCGCTGATCATCTCGTAGACGCTCTTCTCGGGGTCTATATCGGCATGCTGCTGGTCGATGTAGCCTATCTTCACCGTCTCGCCGACCTCGAAGGTGCCGGTGTCGGGCTGCTCGAGGCCCATGATGAGACGGAAGAGGGTGGTCTTGCCGCAGCCGTTGGGGCCTATGATGCCCACGATGCCGGCAGGCGGCAACGAGAAGGTGAGGTTCTCATAGAGCAGTTTGTCGCCATAGGCTTTGCTCACACCGTTGACCTCGAGCACCTTGTTGCCCAGACGCGGACCGTTGGGGATGAATATTTCGAGGTTCTGTTCCTTCTCTTTCACGTCCTCGTTCAGCAAGCGGTCGTAGGCGGCCAGACGGGCTTTGCCCTTGGCGTGGCGTGCCTTCGGGGCCATGCGCACCCATTCCAGCTCGCGCTGAAGGGTCTTGCGGCGCTTGCTCTCCTGCTTCTCCTCCATGGCCAGGCGGGCGGTCTTCTGCTCGAGCCAGCTGCTGTAGTTGCCCTTCCAGGGGATGCCCTCGCCGCGGTCAAGTTCAAGTATCCATCCAGCCACATGGTCGAGAAAGTAACGGTCGTGGGTGACGGCGATGACGGTGCCCTTGTACTGCTGCAGGTGTTGTTCGAGCCAGTCGATGCTCTCGGCATCGAGGTGGTTGGTAGGCTCGTCGAGGAGCAGTATGTCGGGTTCCTGTAAGAGAAGTCTGCACAGGGCCACCCTACGGCGTTCGCCGCCAGAGAGGTTCTTCACCAGTTGGTCCTCGTCGGGACAGCGCAGAGCGTCCATAGCGCGCTCTAGCTTGGTGTCAAGGTTCCAAGCGTCGTGAGCCTCCAGCAGCTCGGTAAGTTCTCCCTGACGGGCGATGAGCTTGTCGAAATCGGCATCGGGTTCGGCGAAGGCGTTGTTCACCTCGTCGTATTCCTTCAGTAGGTCGACGACCTCCTGCACGGCTTCCTGCACCACCTCCTTGACGGTCTTGGTATCGTCGAGCTTAGGCTCCTGCTCGAGGTAGCCGACGCTGTAGCCCGGCGAGAAGACCACCTCGCCCTGATAGTCTTTGTCGACGCCGGCGATGATCTTCATCAGGGAAGACTTGCCGCTGCCATTGAGGCCTATGATGCCTATCTTGGCTCCATAGAAGAAACTGAGGTAAATG
The DNA here is from genome assembly GCA_017524785.1 of Bacteroidales bacterium. Classification (GTDB taxonomy): domain Bacteria; phylum Bacteroidota; class Bacteroidia; order Bacteroidales; family P3; genus Colimorpha. The sequence continues at coordinate 23,177 of JAFXUY010000006.1, forward strand.
TCTTTCAATATCTGGCGGCTGGGCGGAATCAATTTGCCCACGCCCACCATCGAAAAGATAATCTTTTTGTCGTCTGCCATAAGTGTTGTTTTATAATAAATAACGTGGAACATGTGTGGATATTGTGTGGCGTTGCGGCAATAATTATTCATTTATTGCGTTTTAGGAGCATTATGAAAAGAATAGCATTTATACTTTGTGCCGTGCTTATGTTGTGCGGCTGTAGCAAACAGAATGACGAGTTGAAGATAATATCGTTCAACATACGCTACAACTCTTGGAACAACATAGACGGCGAGAATGGCTGGCCCTACCGCAAAGGCGCTGTGGTGCGCATGGTGGAGCAAGAGCGCCCCGCCGCTATAGGATTGCAGGAGGCGCTGATTGACCAGCTGCAGTACCTCGACAGCTGTCTGCCGCAGTACCGCCGCATCGGTGTGGGGCGCGACGATGGCAAGGAGGCCGGCGAGTTCATGGCCATCTACTATGACACCTTGCGGCTGGAGCTGCTCGCCGACACCACCCGATGGCTCAGCGAAACACCCGAGGTGCCGTCGAAATACGAAGGTGCCGGATGCTACCGCACCGTCACCGTTGCCCGCTTCCGCGACCGCCAGAGCGGCAGGGAGTTCGCCTACCTCAACACCCACCTCGACCATGTGAGCAATGACGCCCGCGTTCGCGGCGCCCAGGTGATTGGCGACATCGTGGCGAACCGACTCGGTGAGTTGCCCGCCATCGTTGGGGGAGACATGAATTGTACGGCCGACAGTTCCGAATACAGCCCCTTCGCGTTCTTCCGCCGTGCCGGCCTGCAGGACGCCCGCACACTCACCGACAGCACCAGCAACGCCATCACCTACAACGCCTTCGGTAAGGGCGAAGGGTCGGTCATAGACCACTTCTTCGTGAAGGACTTCGAGGTGGTAAGATTCCGCACCTTCGACGGCGACTACGGCGTGCCCTTTATCTCCGACCACTATCCTATAGAGATAACAGTGAAGCTGTAAAAAGCAAAGCCCCTGCGACCTCAGATGCAGGGGCTTTGCTTATATGGGGTTGTTCAATCCTCAAACTTGATGTCCTTGACGTTGAGCTGTATCTCGGTCTTGCCGCGCCAGTAGTTCTCCTCGATCTGATAGCAGAGGTTGAACACCTCGCCGTTCTTTACGCGGTTGTAGTATTCGGCCATCTGGAAGGCTATAGCGGGGTAGGGCTTGAACATCGACTCCTGCACCGACATGGCGGAGAACTTCAGATGCTTCATGCCGACGATGCGTGCGCTGCTAGAGCCATACTCGTTGTAGTCGACAAGGTTTCGGCTGACGAATACGGGTACGTTGTTGTCAGGGCCGAAGGGGGCGAACTGCTTGAGGATGCGCAGGAACTTCGGTGTTATCTGCGAGAAGCCCAGCTCGGCGTCCACCTCCACTTCGGGGATGACCTCCTCGGGGCCTATGCTTTCGCGCACCAACTGCTCGAAGCGTTCGAGGAAAGCTCGCATGTTCTCCTTGCGCAGACTTACGCCTGCGGCACTCTTGTGGCCTCCAAAGTGCTCCAGCAGGTCGGCGCATTTCTCCAGAGCCTCGTGCATGTCGAACTCTTTGAGCGAGCGTGCCGAGCCGGTGATAAGGCCGTCGGTGCCCTCGGTGAAAACGATGGCGGGTTTGTTGTAGGCCTCGACGATGCGGCTGGCCACAATGCCCACGACGCCGCGGTGCCACGAGGGGTCGTAGAGCACCAGCGATTGGCGGTCGCGGTAGAAGGGGTCGGTGTCGATGCGGCGCTTTGCCTCTTCGGTGGCTGCGGTATCGAGGTCCTTGCGCTCGGTGTTATACTGGTTGATGTCATCGGCCAACTGGCGGGCGATGTTTGGGTCTTCAGTGAGCATCAAGCGCACGCTGTCGAAGGCCGACCGTATGCGGCCGGCGGCGTTGATGCGGGGTCCAATTAGGAATACCAAGTCACTGACAGTAAGCTCCTTCTCGAAGTAGCCACCTTTTTTCTCGCCGTTTTGTTCAGCTTGTTCGGCAGGCTGCCGTTTGTCGACATGTCCGTATTTAAGTATGGCTTCGATGCCAGGACGAGGCTTGGTGTTGAGAACTCGCAGACCGAAGAAAGCCAACACGCGGTTCTCGCCCATGATGGGCACTATGTCGCTGGCGATGCTGATAGCCACAAGGTCGAGGTATTTCAGCAGGCGCAGCTTGAGGTCTTCCTGACGCTGAAGGCGTGAGGCGTCGAGCTGTTCGGGCAGGTCGCACAGGCGCACGCCCATACGTTCCTCGAGGTGAGCCTCAACAATCTTGAAGCCGATGCCGCAGCCGCTGAGTTCCTTGTAAGGGTAGGGGCAGTCGACCTGTTTCGGGTCGAGCACAGCGACGGCTTTCGGCACCTCGTCGCCGGGCAGGTGGTGGTCGCCAATTATGAAGTCGATGCCGCGTTCCTTGGCATAGTCGACCTGTTCCATGGCCTTGATACCGCAGTCGAGGGCAATCATCAGTTTCACGCCCGTCTCATGGGCATAGTCGATGCCTTGGTAGGAAATACCATAGCCCTCGCGTTCGCGGTCGGGCACATAGAAATCAATATTTCGGTCTAGATCCTTGAGGTAGGAATAGACCAGCGCTACGGCCGACGTCCCGTCGACATCGTAGTCGCCATAAACCATGATGCGTTCCTGTCTCTGTATTGCTTCGTTGATACGGTCGATGGCCTGTCGCATTCCTTTCATCAAGAAAGGGTCGTTGATTTGGTCAAGCCCCGGCCTGAAAAATCTACGGGCCTCTTCATACGTCGTAACACCCCGCTCTACGAGCAGAGTGGCGATAATTCGGTCTACGCCCAGTGAAGCAGCAAGTTTCTCAACAGTCTCTAAATCATAGTCTTCTCTGATTAACCAACGTTTTTCTTTCATATTTTTCTGGCTGTAAAAATACAAAATATTTTTTATACGCAGATAATTTTTTTTCAACAAAGAGAAAGCACCGCCAATTTGTAGGCTCTTATATTGATGTTTTTTCCTATTTTTGCAAGTGAAAATATAAATGTAAATAATATTTAACACTATGAAAAAGACACTATTAACTATCTTTGTTGCTGCATTGGTCTTTGCGGGATGCAAGCAGAAGCAGGAAAATGCAACACTTGAACCGGAAGGTCCTGTGGTGTATATGACACGTGACATCAGTCCTGATGCGTTGGTGAACATCTACAAGGCACTTGGTGTTGAGGCCACAGGCCGTGTGGCTGTGAAGATCTCCACCGGCGAGGGCAGCAACCCCAACTACCTGAAACCAGAACTCATCAAAGACCTCGTGCAGCTGGTGGACGGCACCATTGTGGAGTGTAACACCGCCTACGGAAGTGGCGCTGGCAACGAACAGGATGAGCGCAACACTTCGGAGAACCATTGGAAAATCATCGAGCGGCACGGTTTTACACCCCTCTTTAAAGTGGATATTATGGATGAAGAGGGCGAGATGCGTATACCTGTTGTCGACACCACTCACATCAAATACGACATCGTGGGAAGCCATATGGCGAACTATGACTTTATGATTGCCCTCAACCACTTCAAGGGGC
>JAFXUY010000098.1 GCA_017524785.1 Bacteroidales bacterium
CTCTGCCCGTTGGCCAACCTGATGCTCCCCGCCATCCTCGGCATGGGCGACGTGTACTGGAAAGGCCGTCGCTGCGACGTCAAGGAAGTCTATCAAGCCAAAGGCTGGCAGCCCATCGAGCTGCAGAGCAAGGAAGGCCTCGCCCTCTTGAACGGCACTCAGTTCATGAGCAGCTTCGCCGTGTGGTCGTTGCTCAAGGCCCGTCGCCTGAGCAAGCAGGCCGATTTGGTGCTCAGCCTCTCGCTCGACGCCTTCGACGGCCGCATCGAGCCTTTCTACGAGTGCCTCCACATGGTGCGCCCGCACCAGGGCCAGCTCGAAACTGCCGCCGCTGTGCGCGGCTGGCTGGAAGACAGCGAGCTCATCAAGCGTCACAAAGAGCATGTGCAGGATCCCTACAGCTTCCGCTGCGCCCCGCAGGTGCACGGTGCCGCCAAGGACACCATCCGCTATGTGGCTTCGGTGGTCGAGACGGAGATCAACTCCACCACCGACAACCCCATAGTGCTGCCCGATGAGGACATGGTCATCAGTGGCGGTCACTTCCACGGCGAGCCTCTGGCCATGGTGCTCGACTTCCTGGCCATCGCCGTTGCCGAGCTAGGAGCCATCAGCGAGCGCCGCACCTACCAGCTCATCGACGCCAAGCGCGGCCTGCCCAGCTTCCTCGTGGCCAAACCCGGCCTCAACAGCGGCTTCATGATTCCGCAGTATACCGCCGCGGCCATCGTGAGCCAGAGCAAGCAGCTCTGCACGCCCGCCAGCGTCGACAGCATCCCCAGCAGCCAGAACCAGGAAGACCTGGTGAGCATGGGTGGCAACGGTGCCACCAAGTGCTACCGCGTCTGCGAGAACACCGAGCGCGTGCTTGCCATCGAGCTCTTCAACGCGGCCCAGGCCCTCGACTTCCGTCACCAGGAAGGCCTCAAGAGCAGTCCGAAGATTGAGAAGATGGTGGCCGACTACCGCAAGGCCGTCAACTTCGTCGACATCGATCAGATTATGTACAAGCACATACACAGCAGCGTCAAGTTCCTACAGGAAATGGCAATGTGAGAATTAAGAATTAATAAAAAGGGGCCGCGCGAAGCGCGGCCCCTTTTTTATTTCATGCTGCGGAGCAGGACTTTGTGGTCGTCGCTGACGCGATAGCTCTCGCAGGCTTTCTGGATGGTCTTGCGGCGCACCCACGGTGTGAGGCGGTCGAGGCTGGGTAGGACAGCGTCCCACTGCTTGGCAAGGGCGGTGGCGAAATACCAGGCCTGCATCATCTTTATATAATATTCGTCGCGGCGCAGAGCGGCTACCCATTGCAGCTGCTCGGGACTGAAGGCCCCGTCGAGATAGAAGGCCTCGAGCACGCCTATGCCGAAGCGCACGGTGTATTCGTGGTCCGAGGCAAGCCACCGCTGTACGTGTGCCAGCACGTCAGCTGTATGCATGGCAAAGCAGCGCGGGCGCAGTCCGTCGCATGTGGCCCAGTTGTCGACAAAAGGCAAGAAACGCTCCACCTCGCGAAGGCAGAGGGCATAGTCCTTGATGCCGCTGAGAATGATGGCATGCAGCTGGTTCTCCTCGTAATATAGGTGCGGCAGCTCCGAAAGGAATGGCATGGGCTCTATCTCCTTTGCCAACTGTCGGAGCAAAGGCATACGCACACCTATAATATAATCCTCGGTAGCCGTGGGCACAAGTTCCTTGTGGAACTCGCGGTAGCGCACGTCCTGCAGTTCGAACAGGCGTTTACGGATGTCCATCGTCTTCTGCCACCCGTGGGGCTGGCAATATGGAGTGCAATTATTTCTTCTTGATCAGGGAGATTACCCAGAGCAGGATGACGGCGCCGATGACGGCGGTGACAATCTGGCCAACGATGGTGGAACCCCAGTGGATGCCTATCCACGACAGCACGTTGCCGCCGATGAAGCCGCCAACGATACCGACGAGGAGGTTGATCCAGAAGCCGAAACCGGCACCTTTCATGATTTTGCCAGCCAGGAAACCGGCCAGAGCACCGATGAGAATAGTAATGATAATACCCATAATTTGTGTTTTAAGAGGTTGTTTTTATCCAAGATAACGCACATTGCGTCGAATTATTGCCTTTGGCATGTGAGATTATAGCCGTTCGAGGGTCTTCTTTCGCGTGTGCTTCACTCCGGCGCCGAGTTCCGACGGCTCCAAGAGCAGCAGGGCGTTGCGCAACTCGGCTTTCAACTCGGGGTAGTGGCGGCACTGCTGGTAGGCAAGCTTGATGCAGAGGGCTTTTATGCCGTAGGGTTCCGATGGCAGCATCATGTGCTCGAGACAGAAGTCGAGCAGGTCGGTGCGTATGTCGTCGACGGTCCATTCGAGCCGTTCGAGCAGTGCAAGCGCCAGCCGTCGCATGGAGGTGTCGGGCGTGGCGATGGCAAAGTCGGTAAGCCTCGCGCGGTACATATTTATATATATGTTGTCGCTCGTTGGCAGGTGGGTCAGAGCCCAGGCGGCATAGTAGGCATCCTTGCCCTCGCCGCCGAGTATGGCGCTGAACAGTCGCTCACGTTCGTCAGGATTGTTGTGTGCGCTCTGTGCCAATGCTTTAATATTATCGATGTGCATCGTCATACAAGTGCAAAGGTAGTAAAAAAACTCTATAATTTCAATTTCCAACTTCAGACTTTCAATTTTCTTTGTATCTTTGCACTTCGAAACGATAAAGATAATCAATATGGCAAACACAATTATTGTTGGCGGACGACGTGTGGCGTCGGACCGCATCGCCGAGCTAGGCGAGAAAGAGATTTTTGTCTTTGGCAGCAACATACATGGTGCCCACGGTGGCGGTGCCGCATGGTATGCCCACAAGAAGTTTGGCGCCGAGTGGGGAGTGGGCGAGGGTATCACAGGCAGAACCTACGCCCTGCCCACCATGGAGGGCGAGGCCTCGCTGAAACATGCAGTGGAGCATTTCATTGCCTGCGCCAAGCAGCACCCCGAGTTGACCTTCCTTGTCACAGCCGTGGGTTGTGGCATAGCGGGCTATGCACCGAAAGAGGTGGCCCCACTGTTCCGTGAAGCCACCTCGTTGGAGAATGTCTACCTGCCCCAGGTGTTCTGGGACAATATGTAATTATTCGTCTTTGTAGCCTGCTGCGATACGGGCTCGTTTGCGCTCTATCTCGTCGAGGATAATCTTGCGGATGCGCAGGTTGCTCGGAGTAATCTCGAGGTATTCGTCCTCGCGGATATATTCCATGGCTTCCTCGAGGCTCATTTTGATGGCCGGCGAGCAGGTGCTCTTGTCGTCGGCGCTCTTGGAGCGCATGTTGGTGAGGTTCTTGGCGGTGACGACATTGATGACTATGTCGTTGCCGGGACGCAGGCTTTCGCCGATGACCTCGCCGGCGTAGACGTGATCGCCAGGCTCGATGAAGAAAGGTCCGCGGTCCTGTAGCTTGCTGATGCTGTAGGCTGTGGCCTCGCCGGTCTCTTTGGCGATGAGGGCGCCATACTTATGGTCGTCCATGTCGCCCTTCCACGGCTGGAATTCCAGGAAGCGGTGGGCAATGATGGCTTCGCCGTTGGTGGCGGTGAGTAGGTTGTTGCGCAGGCCAATGATGCCGCGGCTGGGAATGGTGAAGTCGAGCTGCACACGGTCGCCCTTGGTGTCGATAGTTCCAACCTCGCCTTTACGACGTGTTACTATGTCTATCACCTTGGAGCTGAACTCCTCGGGCACCAGCACGGTGAGCTGCTCGATGGGTTCGCACTTCTGTCCGTCGATTTCGCGGATGATGACCTTGGGCTGGCCAACCTGTAGCTCATAGCCCTCGCGGCGCATGGTCTCGATGAGCACGGAGAGGTGCATGATGCCGCGGCCGTAGACCAGCAGCTGGTCGGGCGAGCCTGTTTCCTCAACACGCATGGCAAGGTTCTTCTCCAGTTCGGCGAAGAGGCGGTCGCGCAGGTGACGGCTGGTGACGTATTTGCCCTCTTTGCCGAAGAAGGGCGAGGTGTTGATGGTGAAGAGCATGCTCATCGTAGGTTCGTCGACCTTGATGGGAGGCAGCGGCTCTGGGTTGTCGTTGTCACAGATGGTGTCGCCGATTTCGAAAGCCACGTTCTTGTCGAGTTCGAGCAGCACGGCACAGATGTCGCCGGCCTCTACGGGCGTCTTGATACGTTCCTTGCCTAGACCCTCGAAGGTATAGAGTTCCTTAATCTTGCTATGTATCTGTTCGCCGTCGCGCTTGGCAAGGGTGATGGCCTGTCCGGCCTGCAGGGTGCCGCGATGCAGACGACCCACGGCGATACGGCCCAGGTAGGAACTGTAGTCGAGCGAGGATATCATCATCTGTGTGTTGCCTTCGTCAACCTTTGGGGCGGGGATATGCTCGATGATGAGATCCATCAGGTAGCCGATGTCTTCGGTGGGAGTGTTCCAGTCTTCGCCCATCCAGCCCTGCTTGGCGCTGCCATAGGCTGTGGGGAACTCCAATTGGTCGTTGTTGGCGCCGAGGTTGAACATCAGGTCGAACACCGCCTCCTGGGTTGCTTCGGGGTCGCAGTTGGGCTTGTCGACCTTGTTGACCACCACGATGGGCTTCAGGCCCAACTCTATGGCTTTCTGCAGCACGAAGCGTGTCTGTGGCATGGGGCCTTCGAAAGCGTCGACAACCAGCAGTACGCCGTCGGCCATGTTGAGCACGCGCTCTACTTCACCGCCGAAGTCGCTATGGCCCGGAGTATCGATGATGTTGATTTTGTAACCTTTGTAGCGTACCGAGACGTTCTTCGACAGGATGGTGATGCCGCGTTCGCGTTCGAGGTCGTTGTTGTCGAGAATGAGCTCGCCGGTCTCCTGATTGTCGCGGAAAAGCTTGGCCTGATGAAGCATGCGGTCGACCAAGGTGGTCTTGCCATGGTCGACGTGGGCTATAATTGCAACATTGCGAATATTTTGCATTGTTTGGGTGTGTTAAAAACGGAATGCAAAATTACGAAAAATATATGAATACTATATAATAAAAATACAATAAACATGCACATACGTCGTTATTTATCATTGAATAATACTAAAAAACCTACCGGCTATGAAAACAAGAATACTGTTTTTCTCGATTGCGGTGACGGCACTGATGGCCACTTCGTGCAGCATCTATCATCCGCAGGCTGTTGATATTCCACTTATCAACCACAAGGGCGACCTGCGCATCGATGCCAACGCCAGCGCCAGTGTGTGGCTTATACTGCCCGATGCCGTAAACCTAAACGCTACAGCCAGCTACGGTATTAACGATTGGCTCAGCGGCCAGCTGCACCTTAACTATGGCGGCGAGAACTGGTATTTGCAGGCTGCACCAGGCGTATACTTTCCATTGGGAGGCAAAGCAGTCTTCGAAACCTATGTCGGCGCGGGCTATGGTGGTGCCAGCTACACTAACAACAGCAGCGACACGGTGGCATCGTCATACAGCTATAATGGCAAATATCTTCTGCCTTTTGTGCAGTTCAACATTGGCTGGCGCAATCTCGGCCCTGTGGATTTGGCCTTCGGCCTCAAGACCGGCACATTCATGCCCGACTTCGAGTACCATAAGTATAAGTCCGATGGAACGGAAAATACGGATGAATTTGTCCATTATAACACACCCAATTTCCTGCTCGAACCACAACTACAGTTTGGTGTGGGTGTCGACAAAGTCAAGTTTACAATGCGTGTAGGTTACACTTTTATGGACGACCTAAACGATGCCAGCAACAAGATGTATCACGATTTCATCACTGTAGGTGCTGGTGTGACGCTTTGCTTCTGAACGGTTTATTATGAAGAAAACACTTTTACTTGTCATTGTGACTTGCAGCCTTGCCACCTCGGCGCAGACCAAGCAGACTTTCCAATATGTACAGCGCGACTCGGCGCTGTTCCTCGATGTATGGACTCCCGCAAATCCAAGGCCCGACTCGGCTTGCGTTGTGGCACTCTTTGGTGGTGGTTTTGTTATAGGTAACCGCGACGACGAATATCAGACCGCTGTTGCCAAACTCCTTTCCGAACGTGGCTTCGTGGTGGTTAGTCCCGACTATCGCCTGGGGTTGAAAGACAGCGCCATGGTGGCCGACAACAGTTCGCTGGCACGCCTGCGCAAGCTCTTCCAGTGGACTATCGATATTGCCACCGAGGACTGCGCGGCCGCTGTGGCCTATGTGCTTCAGCACGCCGACGAACTGCGGGTTAGCAAGACACACATTGTGCTCACCGGCTGCTCGGCAGGTGCCATCACGGTGCTGCAACTCGACTACTGCCGTGCCAACGGTCTGTCGCAGGCTTCTGTGCTGCCACAGGGTTGGATGCCAGCCGCCGTGGTGCCATACGCCGGCGCCGTGATGTGCAAAGGCAAGCCCAAGTACATGAGCGCCCCGGCTCCCACCATGCTGATGCATGGTATGAAGGACAAGATAGTGAACTACAAGCGCTACCCGCCGGTGCTGCGTCACGCCCTCTATGGCGCCGCCACTGTCTACAAGCAGCAGCGCAAGGCTGGCTACAACTGCTGGATAGTGCGTTTCGAGGGGGTGGGGCACGAGGTGGCCAGCTGGTTGCCGGGTAGTGTGGATCTCTTCTGCGGCTTTGTGGAACAGACTTTTGCAGGCCGCAAGAGCTCGCTCGACGCCACTATGACCGACAGCAAGCTCAACCCTACGAAGTGGACTACAATGAATGTGTTTGATATCTATAAATGAACAAGATTGAGATAATGTCGCCAGTGGGCTCGTACGAGAGCCTGCAGGCAGCCATACAGGGTGGTGCCAATGCCGTCTACTTTGGTGTCGGCAAGCTCAATATGCGGTCGCGCTCGGCAGCCAACTTCTCCGTCGACGACCTTCAGCGTATCACGCAGATAGCCCACGAGGCCGGCATCCGCACCTACCTCACGGTCAACACCATAATATACAACCACGAGATAGAGGAGATGCACCGCCTGCTCGAGGCTGCCAAAGCCGCCGGTATCAGCGCCATAATAGCCTCCGATATGGCGGTGATTAGTTATGCCAACAGTATTGGCGTCGAGGTGCATATCTCCACTCAGTGCAACGTCAGCAACACCGAGGCTGTACGTTGGTATTCTCAATTTGCCGACGTGATTGTGACGGCCCGCGAACTGCCGTTGGCGCAAGTGGCGGAAATAACTAAGTTTATCGCCGACAACGACATACGTGGCCCCAAGGGCGAGCTGGTTCAGGTGGAGGTCTTCGCGCATGGCGCCCTTTGCATGAGCGTCAGCGGCAAGTGCTACCTCTCGCTCGACAACTATAACTACTCCGCCAACCGTGGTGCTTGCCTCCAGCTGTGCCGCCGCGGCTATATCGTCAAGGACAAGGAGAGCGACCTCGAGCTGGAGATAGACAATGAATATATCATGTCGCCCAAAGACTTGTGCACCATAGGTTTCCTCGACAAGATAGTCAAGGCAGGCGTGCGGGTGCTTAAGATAGAAGGGCGGGGTAGGAGTGCCGACTATGTGCGCACTGTCACCGAATGCTACCGCGAGGCTGTAGAGTCAATAGCCGCTGGTAGCTACAGCAAAGAGAAGATCGAGGGCTGGATGCAGCGCCTCGCCACAGTGTTCAACCGCGGCTTCTGGGATGGTTATTATCTCGGCCGCCGCCTCGGCGAATGGAGCGAGCGCTACGGCTCGCAGGCCACCGAGAACAAGGTGTACCTGGGTCTGGTGAAGAACTATTTCGGCCGTATCAATGTCGCCGAGGTGCGCTTGCAAACCAACGAGACGCTCCGTGTGGGCGACGAGGTGATGGTAATGGGCGAGACCACAGGCGTCTACCGAGACACCATACGAGAACTCCGCACCGACCGCGACCCCGTGCCCGAGGTGCACCAAGGCGACTGCTTCAGCTTCGCCACCACCGAGCCTCTCCATCGTGGCGACAAGGTCTACCGCATCGACAAGGTGGTAGATGAGTTCTAATCCACTCCAGCCATCAAGCAATAAAACAATCAAGCAATCATATACGTGGCTAAAGCAAAGACATACTATTTCTGTCAGGAATGTGGCTACCAGTCCTCCAACTGGCTGGGGCGCTGCCCCGAGTGCGGCAAGTTCGGCACCTTCGCCGAAGAGGTAGTCAAAGC
>JAFXUY010000099.1 GCA_017524785.1 Bacteroidales bacterium
AGCAGGAGAAAGAACGGCGAATTATGCGAATTTAGCGAAAGCTACGCAGGCCAATTACAAGCGAATTACTCGAATTGGCCGCCGCAGGCGAAAATAATTTACAAGATTTACAAGATTTCGTGAGCGCAGCGAGCAGGAGAAAGAACGGCGAATTATGCGAATTTAGCGAAAGCTACGCAGGCCAATTATAAGCGAATTACTCGAATTGGCCGCCGCAGGCGAAAATAATTTACAAGATTTACAAGATTTCGCGAGCGAAGCGAGCAGGAGAACAAGACCTCGCCCAACAGCGTCTATTAAACGGAAGGCCCTGGCGGGCCATATCCTTTCGCCCGTTTCCCCATAGGGGAATTAACGTTTAATAGACCGCAAACGGTCACCCGCACAATAAAAACGACGGGCAGTCGTTATAAGGGACAATGAAACGGATAGTAACAGTGCTTATGACCCTGATGCTGGGCATCGGGGCGATGGCGCAGGGTGTGCTGGCAAAGGGCATCGGCGCCGAAGGCAAAGGGTTGGACGACCTGGCGGAAGGCTACTACCGCGAGGCCGCCGACAGCAGCGCGGAGGCCCGCCTGCGGCTGGGCATGCTGCTGGAACGCCACGAGCGCTACCGCGAGGCCATACAATGGCTGGCACAGGCCGACAGCGGCGCCACGGCGATGGCCCACCTGGCAGCCTGCCAGGCCGAGATGCGCGAATGGACCGCCGCCAAGCAGAGCGCCGAGAAGACCATTGAGCTGGCGTCGGAAGACGACAACGAACTGCTGGCATCGGCCCAGGGCACGCTGGCCCTGGTATACTGCGAGCAGGAGAACTACAACAACGCCCTGGCATGGGCCAACAAGGCCAAGAAGAGCGCCCCGCAGTCGGCACGCGCGATGAACGTGACGGGCATTGTCTATTTCCGCCGCGGCGACGACAACGAGGCCCTGCGCTACTTCCGCGAGGCTATGAAGGCCGACCCGCAGGGCACCGACGCCTACTTCAACCTTGGCTCGGTGTACTGCTACCGCAACAATCCCGACCTGGCCATCAACACCCTGCGCAAGGGGCTGAAAGAGAACCGCCAGAGCGTGAAGCTGCTCTACTGCCTGGGCTGGGCCTTCATGCTGAAAGACGACAGCGGCAAGGCCATAGAATGCCTTGAGGGGGTGCTGAAACTGGACTCGGGCTATGTGAACGCCTACAACAGGCTGGGCGACATATACTTCGGCCGCGGCGAATACAACAGCGCCATAGAGCAGTACCGCAAAGCCATAGGCATAGCGCCCAAGCTCAGCGAGGCCTACCGCCTGCTGGGCCGCACATACGCCGAGAAGGGCGACTACGGCAAAGCAATATTCAACTACCAGAAGGCCGCCGACATCAACAAGAACGATGCCGAGACCTACTGCCGCATTGCCGAGCTGGCCGCCAAGCAGAAGCAGACGGCAAAAGAGAAGAGCAACTACCGGCGCGCCGCCAAGCTGGGCCACAAAGGGGCGCAGCAGTGGTGCACCAAACACGGAGTGACGTACTAACATACATATATAATAATAAGATGAAAGACCTGAAATACTACCTGAAGGTGGTGGAGGGCATTTTCGAGAGCGAGGTGTTTGTGGCCGAGCCCAAGGAACTGTACGAGCCCATAGACTACACGCTGCGGCTGGGCGGCAAAAGGATACGCCCCACCCTGCTGCTGGCTGCCGACGCCCTCTTCGGCGGCAACATCGAGGAGGCCAAGGGTGCCGCCCTGGGAATAGAGACCTTCCACAACTTCACACTGCTGCACGACGACCTGATGGACCGCTCGCCCCTGCGGCGCGGACAGCCCACGGTGTACTGCAAATGGGACGAGAACACCGCCATACTGAGCGGCGACACGATGTACGCACTGGCGTGGCGCTACTTCCTGCGCCAGCCGTCGCCCAGACTGCACGAGATACTGCAATGCTTCAACGAGACGGCGATAGAGGTGTGCGAGGGGCAGCAGAAGGACATGAACTTCGAGCGCAGCGGAGTGGCTACCGACGGGGAGCAACATTGCCGCGGCCGTGTGAGCATAGACGAATATATGGACATGATACGCCAGAAGACGGCTGTGCTGCTGGCGGGAGCGCTGAAGATCGGCGCCCTGTATGCCGGCGCGCCGGAAGAGGAGGTGGAGAAGCTCTACCGGTTCGGGATACACCTGGGGCTGGCGTTCCAGCTGCAGGACGACCTGCTGGACGGCTACGGCGACACGGCGGTGTTCGGAAAGAAGACCGGACAGGACATTCGCGACAACAAGAAGACCTACCTGCCCCTGAGGGCTGCCCAACTGTGCAACGGCGAGCAGCAGCGGGAGCTGGAAAACCTGTTTGCCGACAAGGACAACATTGACGAAGAGGAAAAGGTGCGGAGGGTGATGGCGCTGTATGAGGCTGTGGGGCTGAAGGGCGAGGTGGAGAAAGCCATCGGGGCCGAGTTCGCACTGGCCGAGGAGATGCTCGACGGGATAGTCGCCGACGAAGAACGGAAACTGCCGTTGAGGGAACTGATGGAGATGCTAAACGGCAGAAAAAAATAATATTTTTTGGTCGGTTTAGAAAAAAGGTGTATATTTGCACTACGAACCAGAATAGGTAAATAACAAACAACAAATTAATAATCAACACACTAACAACATCATGAAAAAAGTATTTGCTTTGATGTCAATGTTCGCAATGTTGACATTTGCCAACTTCAACGGCGTGATGGCCCAGGATGCCCCCGCCCCCGAAGCAACAGAACAGGTAGCCGCCGACGAGAATGCCACCGAGGCCGTCGCAGCTGAAGAGGCTCCCGTCGAGGAGACCGTGGCAGCAGCCGATGAGGACGAGACCCGCTCGTTCCACCAGATGCTGAAAGAGAAGTACATCCAGGGTGGTGCCGGTTGGATGACCCCCGTGCTTCTGTGCCTTATTTTCGGTATGGCTCTGATTATCGAGCGTATCCTGTACCTGAACATGGCCACCACCGACGTTAAGAAGCTCCTCGAAGGCATTGAGGAGAACGCCAAGAGCGGCAACTGGGCAGGTGCCCGTGAGCTTTGCGCCAACACCCGCGGCCCCGTGGCCAGCATCTTCGTGCAGGGTCTTGACCGCATCGACCAGGGTCTGGAGAACGTCGAGAAAGCCGTAACCAGCTACGGTGGTGTGCAGATGGCCCGCCTGGAGAACAACATGACCTGGATTGGCCTGTTCATCGCCCTTGCTCCTTCGTTCGGATTCCTCGGCACCGTTGTCGGTATGGTCCAGGCCTTCGACGACATCGAGACTGCCGGTGATATCAGCCCGACCGTTGTGGCTGGCGGTATGAAGGTTGCTCTGTTGACGACCATCTTCGGTCTTATCACTGCTATCATCCTTCAGATTTTCTACAACTACATCCTCACCAAGATTGAGAGCCTCGTCGACCAGATGGAAGACGGCAGCATCAGCTTCATGGATATCCTCGTGAAGTATCACAAATAATAATGGTTTTTAAGCTGTAGGTAGTAAATTAGCTACGCAGTAACTTAAAGTTTAAAACTAGAAACTTAAAACTAAAAAAGAAACCATTATGAAAGAATCGACACGTAAACTTATTATGTGGTGCGGTATCGGAGTGGCCCTGCTCTGCACGCTGCTGACCATCATCTTCGCCATCAACAACGGCGGGGTGAAGGAGCTCGAAGCAGTGAAGGCCAACGGTGCTTTCGACGCCACGTTCTGGATACTGGTGTGCCTGATCGCCGTGTCCTTAATAGCCATTGTAGTGTTCCTCTGCGTCAAGCTGGCGAAGAACTTCAAGGAGCAGCCGGGCTACTGGAAGAAATTCCTGGGCCTGGTGGCCGCCGTTGTGGTCGTGTGCCTGGCAGCTTTCCTGCTGTCGAAGGGCAACGATGTGAGCCCCGCTTTGATGGAGAAACATGACGTTACTGTAGGCACCTCGAAGCTTATCGGTGCCGCCTGCTATGTAGTGTACATCCTTGTTGCAGCCGCCGCTGTGGCAATCGTAGGTACCGAGATAGCAAAATCGCTTAAAAAGTAAAGAATTATGGCAAGAAAGACTCCCGGACTGAATACAGGTGCAATGTCCGACATCTCGTTCCTGCTGCTGGCCTTCTTCCTGATGGTCAGTAACATCAACACGGATATGGGTATTGCCCGCAAGCTTCCCCCGCCCCTACCGCCGGAGCAGGAAGCACCTGATGTTCGTGAGCGCAATATCTTCGTTGTGATGGTCAACAAGGACGACCGGTTGCTGTTCAACCGCGAGTATGGCCGGATTGAGGATTTGAAGGATAGGGCCAAGGAGTTCCTGGGCAACCCGAACAACCTCCCCAACCTGCCTGAGAAGGAGCCTACCGAGATAGAACTGCTGGGAACGGTGGATGTCTCGAAGGGTGTCATCTCGCTCCGCAACGACCGCGGCACGTCGTACGACATGTATCTGCAGGTGCAGAACGAGTTGACGGCTGCCATCAAGGAGATGCGCGACGAACTGTCAGTAGCACGTTTCGGCAAGAAGTTTGCCGATGTCACAGAAGCACAACGCACCGCCATCGAGCAGGCCATACCCGTGGCTATCTCGGAGGCTGAACCCACAAAGATAGGAGGATAATATCATGGCACGTTTTACAGGAAAGAAAGCAAAATCGACGCCGGAGCTGAACATGGGCTCTATGAGTGATATTATCTTCATGTTGCTGTTCTTCTTCATGGTTATCACGACTATGCGCGAGAGCTCGCTGTATGTGAAGATCATCCCGCCGCAGGGCAGCGAGGTGACCAAGCTGGAGAAGAAGAGTCTTGTGAGTTATATCAATGTGGGTGTGCCGCTGCCGGACCAGCAGAAGAAGTACGGTACGGAGCCGCGAATCCAGCTGAACGACCAGATATCGGAGGTTTCCGACATTGTGACGTTCTGCGAGCTGGAGCGTTCGGCCCGCCCGGAGGCTGACCGTCCGTTCATAACCACGGCCATCAAGGCAGACAAGATGGTGCGTATGGGTATGGTGTCGGACATCAAGCAGGAGCTGCGCCAGGCAGGTGCACTGAAGATCTTCTACAATGCCAGCAAAGGCAATGGCAAAAAGAAGTAACGCTAAATGACAATAGAAAGAAGGGCTGCTCTTACGGGCAGCCCTTTATTTTTTATGTTTCGATGACTTAACGGCCGATACGGCGGAAGTAGAGGATGATGACAACCGTGAGCAGGACGAGGGAACCCAGGACAACCCAGAAGGCAGTAGTGTTGGCGACGAACGGGAACTCTATGTTCATGCCGAAGAAGCCTGTGACCACGGTAAGCGGAAGCATGATGGTGCTGAAATAGGTAAGCACACGCATGATCTGGTTGGTGCGGTTGGTAAGCAAGGAGTCGAAAGTTTGAGAGAGACCCTCGATGAGTTCGCCGAAGTCCTCGATGGAGTCGAACATTTTCTGGTATTGGTCGAGGATGTTGCCCCAGTAGTCTTCCATGTCGATGTGTTCGGGGTCGACAAAGCCTTTGATACCGCCGCTTTCGAACATGTGTAGGACTCGGAGTTGGGGGCGGAAGGTGGTGTTGAGGAGGATGATGTTGCGGCGGGTGACGGAGATTTGCTCGATGATAGTGCGAGCGCGGCGGTTGAAGATGTCGTAGTTGATGAGGTCGACTTCGGCACCGACGCGTTGGACGAGGGTGTTGGTTTCGAGCATGAGGCGGTTGAGGATGTGGTAGAGGAGCTGGTCGCTGGTGGCCATCATTTCCTGTGCATCCTCGTTGTTGTCGGCGAGGTCTTCCTGGACTTCTTCGAAGAATTTCTTGACGACCCAGTGGGCTTTGCCGACGGTGATGATATAGTCGCGTCCCCAGAAGATTTTGACTTCGCGGATGCGGATGGTTTTGTTGTCGCGGTCGAAATAAGGGAAGTGTAGGATGAGGAAATAGTAGTCGTCGTACTCGTCGATTTTTGGTCGCTGTGTGGTACCACGGCAGTCCTCGATGTCGAGGGGGTGGAAGTGGTAATGGTCGAGGAGAAGGTCGTAATCGGCCTCTGTGGGGTTGGTGATGTCAAGCCATTTGAGGGACTTGTATTGGATGGTTTCGATCATAATTCACCTCATTTTATTAAGTGGAACCACGTGTGGACCAATGTTCTACATTCGAGTAACGGTATTGATTACGGTGCAAAGATACGAAATTTTTGCAAATGGTGACTTTTTATCATGGCAAATAAAAATTGCCGGTGTGCGAAATGCTTGCGTCGGTGCCGTTGCTCTGTTTTTTCAATGTGGAGACGATGAGGCGACAGGGATGTGATTTTTTATTTCTCCATATCAGAATTTATATATATCTTTGTAAGATTGATTGCGACCCGACGTCGCATAGTAAGATATTGATTATTAACAATAAAAACAGATAGAAAGATATGGAAATCACAGGCAAATTGTTGCAACTGCTGCCCGAAGTGCAGGGCGAATCGGCTCGCGGTCCCTGGGTCCGCGGCGGCTTTGTTATCGAAACCGGAGACGACTATCCCCGCAAGGTGGCTTTCACTTGCTTCGGCGAAGAGCGCGTAGCTATGGCCAAGAATATCCCGATGAACTCGCTGGTGCAGGTAACCTTCACCCCCGAGAGCCGCGAATTCAACGAGCGCTGGTACACTGACCTGCGCTGCTCGCGCATTCAGCCTTTCGTGGCCGGACAGATGCCACCGGCAGCAACCGGCATGACCTGGAACGCCGCTCCTGCACAGCCCGCCCAGCAGCCTGCCGCCGCTCCCGCACAGCCGCAGACTGGCTTCGCACAGCCTCCGGCAATGCCTGCCAACGAGAACGACGACCTGCCGTTCTAAAGTTGAAAATTGAAAGTTGAAAATTGGAGACTACAAAGGCTGAAATTAGGAAGCGGATGCGCGAACTGAAACGCGCGGTGCCAATGGAGGAAAAGTTGCAGCGCAGCGATGCCATCATGCACAGCGTAGAACAACTGCAACAGTTCGAAAAGGCACGCGTGGTGCTGCTCTATTGGTCGATGGCTGACGAGGTGCAGACTCACAACTTCGTAGAGCGATGGTACAAGGAGAAGACTATGCTCCTACCATGCGTCGACGGCGACAACCTGAAGCTGCGCCGCTACACTGGCCCCGAGTGCATGGTGGCCGGCGAGCAATTCGGCATTGGCGAGCCATCGCCACAGACACCTGAATGGACCGACCTCGATGCAGTCGACATGATTGTGGTGCCCGGAGTAGCTTTCGACCACAACGGAAACCGCATGGGGCGTGGACGCGGATTCTACGACCGCCTGCTGAAGTCGACCCCCAACGCCGTGAAGGTAGGCGTGGCATATGATTTCCAGATGCTGGACACCATTCCCACCGAGCCCCACGATGTAAAGATGGACAAAGTTATAACAGAAAGCTGAGAATACGATGCCAATGTTCTACACACCCAAGCCGCGCCAGTTCCACTACCGTCCGCGCTTCTACGACCCCGAGAAGGAGCGTTGGGAGGCGCTGAAGCAGAAGTATGCCGACGAGCGCCTGCGCAAAGAGCTGCTCGAGGCGGAGAACAGCATGGAACGGGGCGTGGAGAGCGGTGAATGGAATGCAGTGAACGGGGATGCAGAGCTGGAATACTTCCAGCGGAGAGTGCAAGAAATCGACAAGGAGGAGAAGTCGAAGAGCCACAAGCTTACATGGAAAGACTTGGTCCGCAAACGCGAGATGCCCAAGTTCAACTACCAACCAAGGTTTGGAACAGAAAATGGCGAACCGGGAAAAGAGAGTGGCGAAATGGGCACTGGCGAACACATTGCGCAGTTCAAACGAAGCAGGATGAGCATAAAGCGACGTTTCGACATTACGGACGAAGACTATATGAAACCGATACCTGCAGGCCGCATAATGCTCTACGCACTGCTTGTGTGCATGTTACTTTACTGGATACTTTTCTAAATCATGTTAATAGAAGTACTGAAATCGAAGATTCACCGTGTTACGGTGACAGAGGCCGACCTAGACTATATAGGGTCGATAACCATCGACGAGGCATTGATGGAGGCCTCGGGTATCATCGAGAACGAAAAGGTTGAAATCTACAACATCACCAATGGCGAGCGTTTCGCCACATACGCCATCCGCGGCGAGCGCGGCAGCGGTGTGATAGGCATCAACGGAGCCGCGGCCCACAAAGCCCCGGTAGGCAGCCTGCTAATCATCGCCGCCTATGCGCAGATGACGCCCGAAGAGGCCCGCGAGTGGCACCCAACGGTGATATTCCCGAAAAATAATCAGTTGTGAATACGGAGAACAGAGAACCGGGATCGGAGAGCACCCCAAAGAAGGGACGTTGGAAGGATGTGCTGCGGCTTGTGGTGTTCCTGGGTATCGGTGTGTTCTTCATCTACTGGTTCCTTCTGAAACTAGACCCCGAGCAAAAAGCCGCCATTTGGCAGTCGTTCCGCGAGGCTAACTATTGGTGGGTGGCGGCAGCAATGGCCTGTAGCCTGATGAGCCACGCAGTGCGGGCCCTCCGCTGGCAGCTGTTGTTCCACCCCATAGGCTACCGTCCGGGACTCAACAACACATTCGGTTCGGTGGTGGTGGCATACATGGCCAATCTGGCATTCCCGCGAGCGGGCGAGGTGATGCGTTGCGCCACGATGCGCACCAGCGAAAAGATACCAATGGAGAAATCGCTGGGCACCGTGGTCACAGAACGCATCATCGATGTCATTGCCTTTGCTATAGTGATAGTGATAGGCCTGCTGGCAATGTTCGGACAGGCCAAAGACTGGCTCTACGACACCCTGTCGGAGAAATACGACCACCTGCCAAACATGTTCATGATTGGCGCTGCATTGGCAGTGCTGGCCGTGCTGACACTATTGTTCTACAAGCTGCTGTGGAAGAGGCTGCTGAAGATAGCTTTCTTCAGAAAGATAGACGATCTGGTGCGCGGAATGGTCGACGGTGTGAAGAGCATACTCCATATGGGAACCCGCCAGACGCTGCTCTTCGTAGCATACAGTATAGTCATATACCTACTCTACATCCTGGGTGGACTCATCATATTCCAGGCCTTTGGCGAGACTAGCGGGCTAGGCTTCGACGCCGCCTTCGTGGTCTACCTTTTCGGAACCGTGGGTATGACCTTCTCGCAGGGCGGCATAGGAGTGTACCCTGTGCTGGTGCAGATGGCACTGGCCATCTACGGCATAGGCCTCGAGGTTGGCACCGCTTGCGGATGGCTGCTGTGGGGCAGCCAGCAGGCTGCAGTGATAGCGGTTGGCGCTATCTACCTGATATATTTCAGCGTGAAGAAACGCAGCAGCAAAAAGTGACTCAAGCAATCAAACAATAAAAACATGGAACATACACGTTGTCTTATAATTGGTTCGGGCCCTGCAGGCTACACAGCAGGCATCTACACCGGACGCGCCGACATCAAACCGATTGTCTACGAAGGCGAGCAGCCCGGCGGCCAGTTGACCATCACCACCGAGATCGAGAACTTCCCTGGCTACCCCGAGGGTATTGGTGGTACCGAGATGATGGCCGACCTGCGCAAACAGGCCGAACGCTTCGGGGCCGACATTCGCACAGGCTACATCAAAGAGATAAACCTCAAGCAGCGCCCCTTCATAGCAAAAGACGACCACGGCAAAGAGATAGAGGCCGAGACTGTTATCGTTGCCACCGGTGCCAGCGCCAAATGGCTCGGCATAGAGAGTGAGCGTAAATTCTACGGCGAAGGTGTGTCGGCCTGTGCCACCTGCGACGGCTACTTCTACAAGAACCAGCCTGTGGCGGTAATCGGCGGAGGCGACACTGCTTGCGAAGAGGCCTGCTATCTGGCAACTTTGTGCTCGAAAGTATACCTTGTGCACCGCCGCGACGAACTGCGTGCCTCGAAAGCCATGCAGCACCGCGTGCTTACCAACCCCAAGATAGAGATGTGCTGGAACTCACGCCCCAGCGAGATTCTCGGCAGCGACCTCGACGGTGTGACAGGCATCGAGCTTGAAGACACCAAGAACGGCACAAAACGGCAACTTGAAGTCACCGGCGTGTTCATCGCCATAGGCCACAAGCCCACCACCGACTTCCTTGCCGGTCAGGTGGAACTCGACGAACAAGGCTACATCAAGGTGCAGAACCCGAGCAGCGCTACCAGTGTGCCCGGCGTGTTCGCCGCCGGCGATGTATGCGATCCCAACTACCGCCAAGCCATAGTGGCCGCTGGCAAAGGCTGTGTGGCAGCGATGGACGTGGAACGATTCCTACAGGAGAATTGAGAATTAAGAATTGAAAGTTGATACACATACTGGCAGACTGTTACTGCTGATGCTATGCGTCGGCACAATCGTCACCATTCTCCTTTCACCACTCACAGCACAAGCCCAGGCTAGAATCTCGGCGGCACGCAGTAACAACGTTCCGGGAGCCACACCGAGCAACCGTAACAATCCCATCTTCACGAACGACACCTTGCGCGGCGACACAACGGAGGTGGAGCGCGGCATACAATACAAGAAAGAGGTGCCCGACTCAATGCTGCGCAAGAAAGTGTTCTTCTTCCACCACTATAGCGCCCAACCCAAGATACTGCAGCTATGGAATCCCACGCTTGACCCCACAGGCATACAGTTCACCGAACCACTCGATGCCCACAACGGCAACTACTACCTAGGTAAAGGTATTGTGGGCCAGCCGCATGTAGCCATCTACCCCACCCTCTCCGATGGACTGGCAATGCAGCTGCAGCCCGACCCAAACGTAGGATATGCCAAGCGGCCGCACAATGTGCGCTTCTACCAGACACAGACACCATATACGGTATTGAGCTACAACTCGTCGCTCAACAAAGACTATGTGGTGCACGTGGCACACACACAGAACATCAAGCCTGGCTGGAACGCAGCCTTCGACTACCGCCTGTTCAGCCCCGAGGGCATCTACACCTCAAGCGGAGTGAAGAACCACTACCTCGACGCCACAATGAACTACTTCTCGCGCGACTCAAGGCTACAAGCCTATGGCGGTGTCATCTGGCAGAAATTCAACATCGACGAGAACGGCGGCATCAGCGACGACAGCTACTTCACCGTGAGCAGCAACCGCGCAGGCATACCGGTGAACCTCTACAATATGGGCACCGTGCACCGTGAGCTGACAGCCTTTGCCAACGCCAGCTATAGCCTTGTTCGGCAGTTTGAACACTATCGCTATCGCGACAGTATTGTCGCCCGCACCGTTGGCGATACCGCCATGGTGCTCGACACCATCGAGCTGACCGACACCATAGCCGCCAGCAAGCCTGCCACCTTCAACCCAGGCCGCTTCGGCATCGAGATGAAATACGACCGCCGCAAACGCGTATTCACCGACTCCACCATTTGGCAGGAGGCAAGTGCCACGCTCTACTGGACCAACGACATATATCCCGACCACCGCTGGCGCAACCCACTGAAGCTCACCCTAGGACTGCAACCACACATCGTAAGTGCAATAATCGAAGAAGACAGCCTGTCGATATACTCGTGGCTCGACCCGTTTGCCAGAGCCGAAATAGCCGTCGGTCGTGGCACCCTGCGTGGTGAAGCCGAAATGCGAGGCTCGTTCAATATCGGAATGACACCCGACTCGCGCTACCTGCTGTCATTCGACTATCCTTTCGACAGCGCACGTCAGACGATGGCAAGCCTTACCCTCGTCAAACAGACCAAATGCCCCGACGTGCGCATGGTGCGCGACGCATTGATATACAGCAGCAACAAACCAAGGGCCATCAGCTCCGAACTTGTCGAGGCCCGCTTCACACATCGCGACATCGTGGACATCAGTCTCAAGGCCAACCACATGGACCACAACGCATGGTATGAATACGGCTCTCATCTGTTCGTCCGCGAGGGCTACAACGACCTCTGGCTATTCCAGGGCGCTTTGACACTCCGGCTGGCAATAGGGTGGTTCCACCTCGACATGCAACAATTGGTGCAACATTCCACCGACGATGTACAGATGCCCGTACCTCTGCTGGCCTCTAAAAACTCCATCTATGCCGACTTCCACCTCTTCCACCGTTCGGTGAGGGCACAGGTGGGTGCCGACCTTCGCTACCACACAGCCTTCTATGCTCCGGGCTACGACTATGCCAGCGGCATATTCTACCACCAGGACGAGACTACCGTGGGCGGCTATCTGTGGGGCGACCTCTTCATCAACCTCAATGTCAAGCGAGCCAGTTTCTACATCAAAGCCGGGCACCTCAACGCCCTGTGGGACCAGCCCAACTACTTCCTGCTGCCCCACTACCCTGGCCAGCGCTTCGGCCTCTTCTGGGGCATCACTTGGCACTTCTTCGATTGACAAAACAACAACGATATGAGACGACTGATATTTGCCACCAACAACAAGCATAAAGTCGAAGAGGTGCGTGCAGCCCTCAACGGCACTGTCGAAATAGTGACCCTTGCCGAAGCTGGCCTCTGCGGCGAAATACCCGAGACCGCCGACACACTGCAAGGCAACGCCTTGCAGAAAGCCCAATGGGTATGGGAGCGTACACACTGCGACTGCTTTGCCGACGATACCGGTCTGGAGGTAGAAGCCCTGGATGGAGCCCCCGGAGTCTACTCGGCACGCTATGCCGGCGAGCACTGCTCGTTCGACGACAACATCGACAAGCTCCTCGGCGCCCTCGAAGGCGAGAACAACCGTCGTGCCGACTTCCGCACGGTGATATGCCTCATCGAAGGCGGCAACACACAATACTTCGAAGGTCGCGTCGATGGACAGATACTCACCGAGCGTCACAGCAACGGCGAGGGCTTCGGCTACGACCCTGTCTTCATGCCCGACCGCTTCGCCGTGAGCTTCGCCGAGATGCCGCTGGATGTCAAGAACAGCATCAGCCACCGTGGACTGGCAGTGAAACAGCTGGCGGAATATCTATCGCAGACAAATGGTACGCAGGCTGCCAGCCTGCAGTAAACATGGCTAATCGATGAAACAGGTAGTTCCCATAAGCATACAGAGCGGCATGTCGCAGAGCGGCAGCTACATACTGATGCTGCTGGAGCCCGAGAGCCAGCGTCAGATACCCATCATCATAGGTGCCCACGAGGCGCAGGGCATCCTGCTGGCCAAAGAGACCGTCCGCACCCGTCGGCCGATGACCCACGAACTGATGGCAAAGATGATGGAAGCCTACGGCCTGGGACTGACACAGGTGACCATCGACCGCGTGCTCGACGGCGTGTTCTACGCCACGCTGCACATCACCGACGGCTTCAACAGCAAGGCCATCGACAGCCGCACCACCGATGCCATAACCCTCGCTCTGCTCACCGACGCCCCCATCATGGTCGACGACAACGTGCTCGAAGAAACAGGTGTTGCCGCCGAAGAGCAGCCCTCCCCCACCCCGACACTCGAAGCCCTCGAGGCCGAACTGCACCGCTGCGAAGAGGCCGAAGACTACGAGCGCGCCGCCGAGATTCAGAAACGAATCGAGGAGATGAAAAGACAGTAGTTAAGACAAATGAATATAAATTATACAGAGACGGCAGATTTTCTGCGCAGACAAATAATCAACAGTGGCCGCGAGCTGCCCCAGGTGGCCGTGGTGCTTGGCAGCGGACTCGGCAAGTTGGCCGACCACATCGGCAACCCGTTGGTCATTCCCTACGGCGACATTCCCAACTTTCCCAAGTCGACCGCCATCGGACACAAAGGCAACCTCATCGTCGGCACACTGGGCGGCAAGCCGGTGCTGGCCATGCAGGGACGCTTCCACTACTACGAAGGCTACACCATGGAGCAGGTCACCCTGCCCGAGCGTGTCTTTGCCCTCATTGGCATCAAGATTCTCTTCGTCAGCAATGCCGCCGGAGCCGTCAATCCCGACTACCATGTAGGCGACCTCATGGTCATCACCGACCATATCAACTTCATGCCCAACCCCCTCGTCGGTCCCAACAAGGACGACTTCGGGCCCCGCTTCCCCGACATGACCGAAGCCTACAGCCGGCGCCTGCGCGCCATCGCCGACCGCGAAGCCTCCGCCCTCGGCATCAGCCTCCGCCACGGCGTCTATGTGGCCGGCACCGGTCCCACCTACGAGACTCCTGCCGAATACCGCATGTACCACACCATCGGTGGCGATGTCTGCGGCATGTCGACCGTTCCCGAGGTCATCGTAGCCCGCCACAGCGGCATCGAGGTCTTCGGCATGAGCGTCATCACCAACCAGGCCAACGACCTGAAAGACGGTGCCGTCAACGACGGCGACGACGTGGTGCTGCAAGCCGACCGCGCCGCCGACCGCATGACCACCCTCTTCACCCGCATAATAGCCAACTCGTAACTCCAGTGCAACGCATTCGCCCATACGTACTTCCCATAGCCATCGTCCTCGGACTGCTACTGCACCGCTGGTGCGCCATGTTCGCCGTTGCGGTGCCATTCATCATCTTTGCCATCCTGCTGCTCACCTTCACCGCCGTCGACCTGCGGAGCCTCAAGTTCCGCATGCTCGACCTGTGGCTTATGCTCTTCCAAGTGGTGGTGAGCACCGGATGCTACCTGCTCATCAAGCTTCTCTCGGGCAACGACATAGTGGCCGAAGGGGTGCTCATCGGCGTGCTCTGCCCCGTGGCCTCGTCGGTGGCCGTCATCAGCTGTCTGCTGGGTGCCAACCGCGCCACAGTGACCACCTACACCATCGTGGGCAACCTCATGGTAGCCGTGGTGGCTCCCGTCGTTTTCACCCTCATAGGCCACCACCCCGAGATGGGACTCTGGAAGGGCTTCCTGCTGATGCTCGGCAAGATAGGCTCAACCCTTGCCCTGCCATTCTTCATAGCCCTGGTCCTGCAACTCTGGTGGCCCAAGGCCAACGCCGCCATCGGCAAGCTCAACATAGCGGGCTTCTACCTGTGGTCGCTCGCACTGCTCTTCACCCTCGGCCAGACCATCGACTTCATCTTCATCCACGGCGAGGGCAACTGGTACAACATCATATGGCTCGGCGCGCTGTCGCTGCTCTTCTGCATCATCCAGTTCGGCACCGGCCGCCTCATCGGCCGCCGCTACGGCAACCGCATCGGTGGCGGACAGCTGCTGGGGCAGAAGAACACGGCCTTCGGCATCTGGATGGCCAACACCTTCCTCAACCCACTCGCCTCTGTCTTCCTGGCCTTCTACAGCATCTACCAGAACGTATTTAATGCCTACCAGATGGCCCATACTAAGACTAATCCCCCCGCCTCCGGCGGAAATCATGGAAATCCAGAAAATCAGATTAAACATAATAATTTATAAGATTTAACAAGCCCGCAACAAACAAATCTTTTTAAATCCACAATAATCTCCAAGATTTATAGATTTCGCGCAGCGGGAGAAAAAAACTATGATAAAGGCAGCATTCTTCGATATAGACGGCACCTTGCTCAGCTTCAACACCCACCGCGTCTCGCCCGGCACGGTGCGGGCCTTCAATCGGCTCCACGCCGCAGGGGTGCGCACTTTCATCTCCTCGGGACGCCCCATGGTGCTCATACCTCCTATGCCCGTCAGCTTCGAAGCCTATATCACCATGAACGGCGGACTGGTGTTCCTCAACGACAGCCAGCGCACAACGCTGGTAAGCAACCCCATACCCGATGCCGACCGCGACGCATGGATTGCCTTTGCACGGCAGCAGAACCTCTGCACCATGACCTTCACCGCCGACGGCATGATGGCGGCGCAGATTAACGAGGTGGGCAACGCCCTGCGCAACCAACTGGAGTTCCAGATGCCGCCGGTGGTGGACATCGCAGAATTCAGCACCGCGACCGCCTACCAGCTCATAGCCATCATGCCCGCCGAGCTCGACGCACATGTCGGCACACTGATGCCCCACTGCCGCCTGCCACGCTGGCATCCCGCCTTCACCGACATCGTCGCCGCAGGCAACAGCAAGGCCGTGGGCATGGAAGCCATCTGCCGCCACTACGGCATCCGCCAGGACGAGACCATAGCCTTCGGCGACGGCGGCAACGACATCGAGATGCTGCAATGGGCCGGAGTGGGCATAGCCATGGGCAACGCCGACGACAGCGTCAAGCAGCACGCCGACCTCGTCACCACCGATGTCGACAGCGAAGGGATTGAAAACGCTGTAAACATACTATTTAATGAAACGGCGAATTATGCGAATTAAACGAATTATATATAGCAATTGCAAACAAATTACTCGAATTCACGCAAGCCACAATTAGAGTAATTCGCCCAAAATTGACCTGCGTAGCTTCGTATAATTAGTTAAATTCGCCGTTAAATATTAGGATATGACCGACCTAGAACAAGAACTTGAAGAAGCCCAGCGCCTGCTGGCATCCTACCAGGAGCTGGCCGTCGACCAGGAAGACGACGACGCCTTCGTGGCCCGCGGCAACGGCTTCTGCGACCGCAAATACAGCGACGACTTCATCGAGATGCAGATTGCGCAGCTCACCGCCCGCGTCGCCGACCTACGCACCAAACTCCCCGCCTCCGGCGGAAATCCTGGAAATCCAGATTTATAAATATAATTTTTAAGATTTAGCAAACCCGCGAAAGACAAATCTTTTTAAATCAATTAAAAACTCCAAGATTTATAGATTTCGCGAAGCGGGAAAAAAAATAAGACTATGAAACAGAGAGAAAACTTCGGCTCCAAGCTCGGCATCATCATGGCCACCGCAGGCTCGGCTCTGGGACTGGGCAACATCTACCGCTTCCCCGTCGAGGCCGGCAACAACGGCGGCGGTGCCTTCCTCATTGTCTATATTGTCGTGGCGCTCCTCATCGGCGCCCCGCTGATGATATCCGAATTCATCATCGGCCGTCGCTCGCGCAGCAACCCCATAGGCGCCTTCCGCACCATCTGCGGCAAGCGCACCCCCTTCACCCTAGTGGGCTGGGGCGGCGTGCTCAGCGCCTTCCTAATCCTCGCCTTCTACACCACAGTGGCGGGATGGACCCTGGGCTACCTCGGCAAGTCCATCCTCGGCCATTTCACCAACCAGGACCTGCCGCAGATACAGGCCCAGTTCACAGCCTTTGTCAACCATCCCTGGCTGCCCATTGTCTGCCAGCTGGCATTCCTCGCCATGACGGCCTTCGTCGTGCTGCGCGGCGTCGCCAAAGGCATCGAGCGCTGGTCCAAGATACTGATGCCTCTGCTGCTGGTCATCATGGTGGTACTATGCATCAAGGCGCTCACCCTCCCGGGAGCCGCCAAGGGACTGCAGTTCCTCTTCCAGCCCGACTTCTCGAAAATCAACGGCAAGGTGCTCATCTCGGCCCTCGGGCAGAGCTTCTTCTCGCTATCCATCGGCATGGGCGCACTAATCACCTACGGCTCATATATAGCCAAGAACGACAACCTCGTCTCCTCGGCAGGCAGCGTCGTGCTGGCCGACACCCTCGTCGCCGTCCTCGCCGGCATCATCATCTTCCCGGCGGCTTTCTCATTCGGCATCAAGCCCGAAGCCGGTGCCTCGCTGGCCTTCACCACCCTGCCCCTTGTCTTCCAGCAGATGCACGGCGGCTACTTCTTCTGCCTGCTCTTCTTCATGCTGCTTGTCATAGCCACCCTCACCTCCACCATCTCGCTGCTCGAGGTCATCGTGGCAGCCCTCACCGAGGAGTACAAGCTCAAGCGCAGCCATGCCGCCTGGCTCGGCGCCGGCGTCACCGCCGTCATCGGCGTGCTGGCAACCATAAGCATGCGCTCGTCCACCCCCCTCAACATCGGCGGCACCTCGGTCTTCGACCTCCTCGACCACGCCACCGCCCTCTTCCTCATGCCTCTCGGCGGACTCTTCATAGTCCTCTTCGTGGGCTGGCGCATGAAGAAAGCCGACGCCCTCGCCGAACTCACCAACGAAGGCACCCTCCGTGCCGGCATCCGCAAAGCCATACTCCTCATCATACGCTACCTCTGCCCCTTGGCCATAGCCGTCATCTTTTTCTCCCAGCTGATAAAATAAATCCGCCATAAAACGTTACTTCGGCGGAAGGTTTTTGCCGCAAAAAATTAACAAATAAAACGCACAAACGGGCCGATTTTTCGGCCCGTTTGCCTTTATTGGAAATCAAGCAGTTACAGCGATATTTTTGCATATAACTCTCTGTATCAGTGCATGGTAGCCCACAAACAAACATGTAACTGCCTATGACACAGCACCCTCTCTATACCCTCTCTTACTATACGCCTTATATTCCCATTATATACATTTTCATTAGTAAGAGATGTTAATTTTAACATTAGGCTGATATAATTACAATTCTACTTCTTCATGGCCAGTCATCCCCTGCCTGCCCCCTGCGAGAGGGGGGGCGAAAGCCTTTTTCGCCCGATTCACTACAGGGGTTCCCGTCGGATTATATGGTTGCTGCTTCGGCAAATGTTAAATTTTATTAAGACGCACACCGCATGTCCATATTCCGGCCACGAAAGTGTTATTTACTATTGGAGGGATATGAAAAGAGCAGGGAGTAAATGTTAAATTTTCATCCATGTGGCAGTTTTCGCCCTTTTTTGAAACTATATTATAAAGGGCCATTCTTTTTTAGGACACCCATATGAAAAAAAAGTTATATCTTTGCAAATTGAAAAACGTCAAAATCATGAAAACAAAAGTGTTGTTTCTAGCATTGTTACTTCTGCTGACAGGCAGGGTGGCGGCTCAGACCTCACCGTGCGGTATTGTTATTACCGGCGATTTCGACTCGGAGTGTGTGCATGATTTCAAGGGGCTGATTCCTGACGAGTACCCACCGCTAATGGTGGCTTGCAAATATTCCACGGTCACATACACGGCGACAGCCGAGGCTGGAGTGTCAGTCGTGGGATGGCTATGGTATGTCGATGGCGACGTGTCGCACAACGCCGCCGGCAACCAAGTCGTTGTGAACTGGTCCAACGACGATATGGGCATGGTGGCAGCCTCGGCAATAACCTCCGACGGCGACACCTGCACAGCCACCAACTTCGTGAAGCTTATAGACATTCCAGAGATCGCTGCGGCAACCATACCGGCATATACCGTTATGCCGGATGGCAGCAAGGTTATCCGGGTGTGCAAAGGCTCGAGGGTTGAGTTCATCGACTGTTCGTCGGCAGGCCAGAGCGACATAGCGGGGTACAGCTGGCGCTGCTATAATGCCGGCCCGTCTTCGACAAGTACATATGTTTTGGAAAATGTAACCATGGCAGATGTTGTCACCCATCGCGTGTATAACAACTGCGGCTGCTACGACGAGGAGACTTACTACATAGAAATCATGGAAGGCGACATCCTCCAGCTGGAGTGCTACGGCACGGTGTGCAAGGGCGATGTGGTCAAATACAATGCCGTCTCGCCCGTATGCGCCGAATACAGCTGGTATGTCGACGGCGGCACGCTGCTCGACGGGCAGAATAGCGATTCGCCCACTGTGCAGTGGAGCCATCCGCACGACGGCTACGGAGTGATAGGGCTCGACGGCGTGTTCTGCGGCGACGAAGTGTGCCCCACGCTTATGAGTGTCCGCATACCGGTGCTGCACGATAGCATCGCCATCGCAGGTCCATCGGAGCTCTGTGTGGGCGAGGTGGCGGTGTACACACTGCCTGTGTTCGGCTCGACGGAATATGAATGGACCGTGACACCCACGATGGGCATCAACACCACCATGGTCAACGAGAGCAACAAGATTACCATTGTCGCCGAGCAGGCAGGGACGTATACGATAAGTGCCTCGTACCGGTGCAACTTCCTTGACTGCGGTCCCTATGCATCGCTGCCACTGACGGTGACGGTGAGACCGAACCTGGAGATAGCAGGCGGCGACGAGATATGCCTGTCGAACCCCTGCGACCTGCACTCTGTGCCATCTGTTGCGGTAACATGGAGCGTGTACGACCTCAACGACAACAATGCGCCGGTCACTGTCACGGGCATCAACCCAAGCACCGCCCTGCAGATGACCATGCCGCACAAGGGCAGCTTCCTTGTCACCGCGAGCCATCCCGACTACTGCGGCCCTGCCACCTTTATGCTGCATGTCGGCGACGTGCCGGCACCGACGGTTGCCGAGCTGGATCCCGACAACCGCCACACGGTGTGCGTGGGCTCCGGCCTGGTGCTCCGCGGCACGCCTTCCAATCCCGACTACGACCTGGTGTGGATGCCCGTGTGCTCTACGGCAGTGCCGCAGCAATATGCGGGCAATAACGTGACGGTCGGCTTCCCCGTGGAAGCCTGCGACGTGAGGGTGTACAACTACGACCGCGTGCAGCAGTGCCTCTCTAGCCAGTACTACGTGCACACTGTCAGCGAACTGACGCCTGCACTGCTGAACATCCCCAATCCCGTCACGGCGTGCCCAGGCAGCCGGATTGTGTGGGGCAACGCCGAAGTGCCCGACCAGCGGAGCGAGGGCATGCTCTACGAATGGACCATACAGGATGTTGTGAATGAGAATATGCAGCGATGCGCCTCGGTGCAGGGCAGCCACCTACAGAATTCCATATCGTTCACGGTGAACGAAGTCATGCCGCAGCCGATACCGTTCACCATGAAACTTCGCCGCACCTACTGCGGTACAAAGATGGACACCTACATCACCATCAATGTCAGCGACAACCTGAGCAGCACGGTGTCCATCGCCGGCCCCGCTTCGGTGTGCGCCGGCTCGTCGGCGACATTCACAGGCAGCGGCGGTAGCGACGCCTCGCACTACATGTGGACTATCGAAGAAATGGAACACAACGGCAACCCTGTGAGCCACACTTTCCACCACGAGGGAACCCGCGAGGTGGAGATGACATACAACCCATACACCTACTGCACCAACAAGAATCTGCTGGGCAGCGCCACGCACATAGTGAACGTGATACCCCGGCCGCTTGTGGAGAAGATAGTGTACAATGCCGGACCGCCGTCGTACATGAGCCTGTCGCCGTCGATGAGTGTCACCGACTTTGACTTCGCATGGTACTACAGCGCCACCATGAACTACGACCCCGGTTTCCCGCTGCTGCCTTTGGGAACAAACGCGACATTCCCATACATGGGCAACGGGTATTACCGCTGCGTGGTCACCGATAAGGTTACCGGATGCAGCACCGAGGTGACTCTGGACTATGCCTGCAACAACACACTCTTGTTGTCGCACAGCAACTATAATCCTTGCACACACAGTATCACCCTGTCCACGCCCGATCCTTCCTCTCCTGTGGTATGGCACGTGACAAACGGCGTTGCTACATTGGAGCCTTCGGGCTACAACAACTACCAATGCACCGTCACCGCCGAGTCAATTGGCTACATCACCGTGGAGGCTTCTGTTGGAATACAGAACTGCCGCAGGGGCTACTACACTTTCCTGGTGGACTTCATACCCGATTTTACATTCAGAAAGCGATGTGGCTATATCATCATTGAAAACAACTCGCACTACCACACGCCGGGTACGATAGGGATGACCGTAAACGGCACACCATTCAGCTTCAGTGCAAGCAACAGGGAGGTGAGGTACCCGGCGCTGGGGACAATCCCCGGCAATACCACATACAACTTCATGCTTGCCAGCTACGACGGGAACCCGATAAGTTGCGGCAACACATGGAGTGTATATTTTGAGAACATCAGTCGCACAGTGACCGTAAGCTCCGCCAACCCGTCTTCCCCGAATGACAAAACCTGCAACAACACTCCCATAATGCTCACGGCGTCACTCTCGCCGACAGCCGTTGTGACGAGATGCGAATGGGATTTCGGCGACAACAGCAGCCTCGAGGCCACCGGAGCAAGTGTATACCATACATTTAAAGAAAATAACACATACTATGTCTCCGTCACTGCCGTTGATGAGTACGGGTGCTCACATACTGCCAATAATGCATTGACTATAAAATCGTATGATAACAATCTTGTGGGCCAAGTAGACCAACAACCCCTCAACATAGTCTGTCCCGGTTCATTGTCCAGATTGGATTATTCCCTTAATACTCCCAACAATTATTATTGGCGCAGCCGTACGGAGTCTCCCTTTGGCACAGCTGGTGGGCAGTATTACTATCCCACACAGCCGGAGGTCTACATAGCCTATGTGACCGACGAAAAATACTGCAAGCACGAGGCGTCGGCATTCGCCAACTTCCTTAACAAGCCGGAGGCAAAGATAATCGCCGACAGGAACACCTACTGCGAGGGCAGCGAGATAAAGCTCTACGGAAAGACACCGAGCTCCAACCAGCTAAGCTACCTGTGGACTATAGGCTCGGAGACCTACACCGATGCCGACATAACGGCGACGGCACACGACGACGGCACAGGAACCATGACTGTAAGCCTTTTGGTGACTGACAATTCCTCCACCTGCACGGCTTTAGCTACAAGGGTATTCACAATTACCCCGCAGCCCGCGGCACCCGTCATTTCGGTCACAGGTAATCCCTGCATCAGCGACGCACCGGTGCAGCTCGGAGTGACGGGCTTCAGCGGCACGGTGTCGTGGAACAACGGCGACACGGGCCCCTCGGCCCTCTACTACACCCCGGGGCCGGCGACGGTGTACTACTATGACCCAATGCTGGGATGCCCGTCGGAGGAGGCCAGCCTCGACATAGCACGCCAGCCCGACCTCAACGCCCTGTTGACAGGATGCTACGAAAAATGCAAGGACCAGACAAGCGGCCGCCTGCCGGTGTACGGCCTGACAGGGCATAACCAGACAATCGACTGGCTGTGGGAACGCAACGGCAATACGGTGGCTTCGGGCAGCGGATGCTACTTCATAAACCCACTGCTTCTGCCGTTGGGAACCGGCGACCATACACTGACCGTGGGATACCCTGATCCCATTTGCATCGAGACATCGGCAACGCTGAGCATCGCTGAGAAAGAGACATGCGACTGCGACAGTGTGGATGTGACATGGACGATAGAACCGGCGGTGGAGAACTGCATCGTACACTATACTGTGCACTTCACTATTTGCAACCACTCGGAATATAAAAGTTTCTGCATTGAAAATGCTGTTGTAAGTGAATACAACGACAATGTGGACATCATCTACAATGGATTGACCAATATTAATCTGGCTCCGGGCGATTGCGACACCGGCTCGTTGTATATGAAAATAATCGACTTCATCCCGCCGATGCTCAACATCACACTGGTGGACGATAACTGCTACCCATGCTCGAAACGGCTGGCCATAGACTTGATGCCCGAAACGGAGTGCACAATAGTCAATTTAGAGAATCAAACATATTTTGTCGCCGAGGACCTGTCGAGTGCGGCCGCGACGTACATCGTCTTCAATATATTGATGCCGTCGGCCAACGTGCTTGCTTTTTGGAGCGAACCGCCCATGGTGGTAGACTATACCGTCGGGGCGACAGGAGTGGTGTCGGGTCTGGGGATGCTCGACAGGGCCTTGCTGAGCCAGTTGGCGACAGCAGACTCGTCGGTGTGTTTCTACGCCATCTTGTGTGTCGACGAAGAGCTGTGCATGGTGGAATACTGCATAGAAGCCCTAGAAATAAAAAAAATGATTGAGATCCTGGAAGAATCGGCGGAATCCAAGACGATGCAACAGGCCGAGGACGACAGCCCACAGTTGAGACCCAACCCCGCCTCGGGCTCGGTGCACGTGACCGGTACCGCCGACAAAGTGGTTGAACTGGCGGTGATGGATATGCATGGACGCAAAGTGGCAACGTTTGCAGACACCGACGCTTTTGATACCCAGGCTATAGCGACAGGCTCGTACATAGTGAGGATAACGACGGAGAAAGCCGACGGAAGCCAACGGGTGACATACAGGAAATTGATAGTGATTGATTAAAACCTATAAACATGAAAACAAAACATTTTATTACAATGCTGCTGCTGGCTTGCACAACGATGGCGCAGGCGCAGCGGTGGGAATGGGTGAAGGGATACGGCTCTTCCATGGATTATGGCAACAAAATAATCGGCACAGTGACCGACAACGATGGCAATCTCTATTTTC
This sequence comes from Bacteroidales bacterium, assembly GCA_017524785.1. GTDB lineage: Bacteria > Bacteroidota > Bacteroidia > Bacteroidales > P3 > Colimorpha. The sequence goes on from JAFXUY010000099.1 coordinate 24,023, forward strand.
TGGGTGAGTTCCAATACGGTGCTCTGTGGAACGGCGAACCTCTGCTGTCCAGCGAAGCATACTCAGCGGGAGAGGTTGGAGTTAAGGTTATTATTGCAAAAATATCACCCCAGGGCGATATGGTGTGGAAAAAAATATTGAGTGGTCGACGCGGTTGCGCAGCATACGATATAAAGAAGGTGGGAGATACTGCTTTTGCATGCATGGTAGATTTCGAAGGACCTTATGAGCAAGAAAATCTATACTGGTTAGACACCCTGCTTGTCGGCTACGGCGACTACCCACAACCTCGTGATATCCCTTCGATGCCAATGACAAGATTGTACGGGAGAACTACGGCGTACCTTAAATTCGGCTTCGACGGCACGCTACAGGAGCAGCACTTTATACATCTCACCTGTGTGGACACCAATGGCAACAACATCGGAAAAGTAGTCCAGAACATTTTTTACTTTGAAAACAACAGAATTATGGACCCAAGGTTCGACATAGACAGCGAGGGGAACATCTATTTGCTGCGCCTACCTACAGACCAAGCTTTAGATGACACTGTACTGTTGACTGTTTGGAATGGCCAGATACAGACAGTCCAGGTTTGGGTGGACAATCGGATGGTGGGCACAATAGACACCCGGAGCAGGCCATGGATGGGATACCCTCACCTGATGAAATTTTCGCCACACTTCGACACGCTCTTGGATAACCGCCATGTAGTGCAGACCTGTACAAATATCAACAATACTAGTTTCAAACGACCAAAGATAGCCCTAAGGCTTGACAATGATGCAAATATATACATGACAATGATTTTCCAGACAAGTTTTGACAGCTTAAACTATACCCAAACCATGGTGTTTGATTCGCTGCAAGAGATAGCAGCAGAGATTCTTCCATATGACACACATAAAGGTTTTCTTGTTGTATATGACTCACTGTTGAACACAAAAAACATGATACACCTGTACAAGGAATCTCACAATGGAATAATGACACTTATTACCGATGTATCGTTCGACTACGACAGCAATTTGGTTTTTGTGCCAGGTTCGTGCGACTATCAGTTTCGCTGTGAGTATGACAGGGAAGACGCTGTCACACTGAAAAGCCGTAATATGGACACCACGGTGTATCTGTACAATGACTGCTTTATATTAAAATTCGACCGCGACACATGGGAATACAAGGGGTTGATGAAACCGTCAGTATGCAAATGTGAACAAGGAGGAGACTATGCTAACATAGTGACAAAAAACAACAGGGCTTTTATGCAAATTGCACACTTGGGGAAAATAAGCCTTCCTATAGGTACTTTCCAAGGACCTAATGATTTATTCGAAACGTCGACTCTCGTGATATTCGATTATGCCGGCAATGTGATAGGCGGCGACAACTCGCGACACTTCGGAGCTGATAGGGAGAACGGGCCGCTTGCGCTGGTGGACAGCGTGCTCTACGTGGTGCAGACTACCGCCTCCCCCGCCACCTTCGGCGACTATACGGTGCACCCTAACGGCAATTGGTACAACTTTGTGGCCAAGTATGTCGACACGTCGTTCATGTCGGTGCAGCCCTACACGCCGCCGGCACCGCCCACACCGCCCGAGGCGGTGCAGACCACCGTGGAGAGCGGCACCTTGACGCTCTACCCCAACCCCGCCAGCTCTACGGTCACCCTGCAGGCATCCGACAGCTGGCAAGGGGCGGTCGCAATAGTCGACATCAGCGGACGTGAGCTGGCACGCTACCCACTGGAGGCCGGCAACTGGCGACTGACAATAGACGTGAGCGGGCTTGCCAAGGGCGTCTATTTTGTAAGCATCACAGGCGAACAGGCAACAGCGGTGAGAAAACTCGTGGTGCAATAGCGTTTTTCGCGGCGGCACAATAAAAAAGGCTTTCCTGCGTTAGTGGGGAAGAATGAAAAAGAACAACTTTAAGAGTTTCAGTATCACGGTGCAAGGACGGCTGGTGGAATTCAGCCGGCCTGCGGTGATGGGACAAAGGGGGGGGGGTAATGTATACACATGCTGTTAGTGAAATTATTTATAAAACAGGAGAAGTAAGTACTACAAACAAAGGAATAATATGTGCAAATTCAAAAGAACAATAAATTATGAAAAGAATACTCATTTTGTTTGCGGCATTGCTTTGCATAGCCAACGAAGTTGCAGCGCAGGACACCCTCAACTCCCCACGGCCGAAGGAAAACTATTTCGCCAATTTCTGGCCGGAAGAGTTAAAAACTGGCGACACCCTTTATTTTGATGGTATTGGATTTCGCGAATCCCGAGATGGATGGGACGGTGTTGCCTTAAATGCAACAGACTCGTTGATAATATATGGCATTGCTATCAGTGTCAATAGAAATGGTAATATCTATCCCGATACATTATTCCATTTGGCATATTTAACACTGCAAATGATCGACCAGACTCCCTCGGGCAAACAAGTAGTTGGAGAAGACTTGGTTTTGCCAGGAGACCAGCCACCGACTTACTATTGGAACACCGGCTTCTATAAAGATAATTATCCTGAGGGATACCATCCTCCAAAACCTGTGTATGAACTTTATTACAAGCAGCCTATAACAGTATACGACTCGTTTTTGTTGGGCGGCTTTGAGACTAAACCTTACGACACATCAACTTACAGTTGGGGAGGAGTTCGTCATATACCGCTGTCAAATGGTTTTGGTTTAAATGGATTGATTAGATTAAACCCTCTTTTACCTGTTTTTCAATGGTGGGTTTCTTATAGTTCACAAACCACGGTTCCAGATGGATGGGATGGAGATTGGCAGACTATTCCCGGCCATTGGACATATGATTATAATCCCAACAACCCGATTTACATGATATTCCCCATACTGACGCCCAATCCCGATTCATCGTTCTACGAGCCAGATGATAGCACTTCGGTGCAGATGGCTGCCTGGGAGCGCTATGTGTCTGTGCAGCCCAACCCCGCTACCGACAAGGCTAAGGTGCTGTCGAGCGCAGGACTGACGCAGGTGGAGGTGTTCGACATGGCGGGCAACCGCGTGCTCACGAATGAGGCCTCGGGCCTCTCGGCGAAACTCGATGTTGGCACGCTGCCTCGCGGCACATACATTGTACGCATACATACCCCGTTGGGCGTAACCTCGCGGAAACTCGTGGTACGGTAGGGCCTCCATTGGTTTGAATAACACAGGGTGTTCCAAACGAGGGCACCCTGTTGTATTTTTATCGCCGCATAACTTTTTTCTCTGCGGGTTTGTAATTATTTCGTATATTTGCATTTTATTATTCATATACAATAACTGGATGTGGAATGAAGAAACTATTTGTTACAATGGCACTTGCACTGATTGCCGCCACGGGAGTGGCGGTGGCTCAAACGCAGAATATCACACTGGAGGACATCTGGACCAAGCGCACTTTCAGCCCACGCGGCATCGGCAGCGTGCGCTCGATGGCCGACGGCGAGCACTACCTCAGCATGTCGCGCAACGGCATATCAAAGTATAGCTACCTGACCGGCGAGAAGGTGGAAGACCTCTGCGCCTTCGGCGGCCCCGCCCAGCGGATGAAGGCCAAACCGCTGCCCATATTCGAGAGCTACGCCATGAGCGCCGACGAACAGAAGATTCTGCTCAGCAGTGGCTTCGAGCCCATCTACCGCCACAGCGGCGTGAGCGACTACTACATCTACGACGTGCAGGAAAAGAGCTTCACCAAGATAAGCGCCGGCGGCAAGCAGCGCCTCACCACCCTGAGCCCCGACGGCACAAAGGTGGCTTTCGTGCGCGACAACAACCTCTACTGGATGGACCTCGGCACCCTGGAGGAGCACGCCATCACCACCGAAGGCAAGATGAACGAAATTATCTGCGGCACCACCGACTGGGTCTACGAGGAGGAATTCGCCATCACGCAGGGCTTCCAGTGGAGCCCCGACTCGAAGAAGATTGCCTACATGGTGTTCGACGAATCGAAGGTGCGCGAATACAACATGCAGATGTGGGGCAAACTCTATCCCGACGACTACAGGTACAAGTACCCCAAGGCCGGCGAGGACAACTCGAAGGTTGAGCTGCGCGTCTACGACGTGGAAGGCCGCAAGAATATATTCATGCCTGCCCTTGTTTCCGCTGCCCGCACCTCGGCCGAATGGGAATACATACCACGCTTCCAATGGACACCCGGCGGCACATTGGCCATCATGCGAATGAACCGCCTGCAGAACCACATGCAGATACTCACCGTTGCGGCAACCGAGAACAACGGACAGAGTTTCATCCTCTACGAGGAGCAGGATCAGGCCTACGTCGAGGTGCCCGACACATGGCAGTTTATCAAAGTGACGAGCGGAAAGCGTAAGGCGGAAAGCGAGCAGATGCTCATCACCAGCGAGCGCGACGGCTTCCGTCACTTATATATCTACAACATGGACGGCAAGATGGCCAAGCAGGTGACCACCGGCAACTACGAGGTGTGCGACATCTGCGGCATCGACGTGGCCAACCAGCGCCTCTACTACACCAGCCGCGAGGACGGCGCCATCAACAAGAGCCTCTTTGTCATAGGCTTCGACGGCAAGAAGAAGAAATGCTTGAATTACAGCCTGGCGAATATAATCAGTATAAATCCCAACTTCATCGGCACCAATTTCTCCTTCACTCAAAATATTAATGCCCCCACAAGTGGCGGCACCTATAACGCCACCTTCAGCGATGGCTGCAAATACTACATCTGCACCTACAGCAATGCCAACATGGCACCGGCATACACGCTGCACGACGCCGAAGGCAAGATGATAAAGGTGCTGCAGGACAATGCCGAGCTGAACAAGAAGATGGCCGACTACGGCACCGGCCGCAAGCAGTTCGGCACCTTCACCACCCGCAAGGGCACCACGCTGAACTACTACCAGATTCTGCCGGCCGACTTCGACACCTCGAAGCATTACCCTGTGCTGTTCTACGTCTACGGAGGCCCCGGCAACCAGCAGGTGAGCAACAGCTACGGCTACAGCGACTACTACTGGTACCACATGCTGGCCGACAAAGGCTATGTGGTGGTGTGCTTCGACGGACGCGGCACCGGCGGCCGTGGAGCCAAGTTCAAGAAACAGACCTACCGCGACCTGGGCCGCATGGAGTGCGAGGACGCCATCGAGGCCGCCGTGTATTGGGGCAGCCAGGACTGGGTCGACAAAGACCGCATAGGCATCTGGGGCTGGAGCTTCGGCGGCTACCTCTCGACATTGAGCCTGCTGAAGGGCAACGATGTGTTCAAGGCTGCCATCGCAGTGGCACCGGTGATGAACTGGCGCTACTACGACAACATATACACCGAGCGCTTCCTGGCCCTGCCCAAGGACAACGCCAAGGGCTACGACGAGAACTCGCCGCTCAACTTCGCCGACCGCCTGCAGGGCAACTACCTGCTAGTCCACGGCACCGGCGACGACAACGTGCACTTCCAGAACAGCGCCGAGATGGTGGAGAAGCTGGAGGAAGCCGGCAAACAGTTCGAGTTCC
>JAFXUY010000100.1 GCA_017524785.1 Bacteroidales bacterium
GGGGCGCTCCACGGGCCGTACTCGTAGCGCGCGAAGCGGCAGCGTGCGCGCACATAGGCCACATAGTGCGAGTCGGGGTCGAACTCGATGTTGCCCGTCATCCTCTGGCTGCAGTCCACGATGGTGCCGTCCTCGGGCGCCGTGCCCGCGGGGCCATAGCTCAGCTGCCAGTCGCGGTGGTTCGTACCGTTCTGCCACTTGAAGAACGCCTTGCCGGCCCCGGACTTGACATACTGCAAGCCCTGAACCGTCGGGCATGTGTCGCAGTCGCGACGTATGATGGGAAACAACAACGGGTAGAATCGAAATTCGCCATATTGCCATGGATAGTCGACCGACGGCATGTTGTATATTTCTCGACAACCTTGTAGGGGGACGAAATCATCTGGGCCATTAGACACATACCATCCCATTGTTAGATCCACCCTCCAATCCATTGTATGCATATAATATTTTGCCGAGATATAAAAGGAATCCGACAAATCAATTTCATTTTCAAAATATTACTCCAGCATGACGTACGGCAGATTCCACGATGGACCACCTTCCCTCGAACCGTAAGATACGCCAGACCCCCATCCACGTTGGGGAGAATAAAACCTCGCGGTTGCAGTGTCGAACGAAGTGTCTGCCGTTATTGATTTAATAAGAAACATATGGCTGTCCGCGGGTTGGTATATTCGGAACGATATACTGTCGTACTCTGGATGGGTATGGTCGAGGATGGCTTGCAGGTACGCCATCTCCTCACTATATTCATAGTATTGGTAATGATAATTTGGTACAATAAATCTTGGCGATACAACCATGGCAACACCGATAACATGCAATGTTGAGTCTGGCATAAATCTAACGGCAAAATCATCGTTGGGTTGATAACCTTCAGCTAGAATATTTGCCATGTAACATTTCTTTTTGATAATATTTAACTCCCATCTGGCAATCAAACTATTTTGTACGGAATCATTTATTTCGTCATATATTGAATGGTCCATGTAGAACCACGGCACACCGACATAATACGGCAACGTGTCGTGCTGCGCCAGGGCCGCCAATGGTGAAAAAGCAAACAACAAAACAAATAGGAGTATCTTTTTCATAACGTCGCTGTTTAAAGTTTCTGACTGCAAAAATACGAACTTTTTTCCAAATGGAGGAGAAAAAGTTACATGCGCTGTCGTTTTTTCACCTATTAAACGAAACCCTCTGCGGGGAAAACGGCGGCGTTGCGGCCGCTTGCGACTGCCCTCACGCAGGGGTCAGGTGGGGGATGACTGGCCATGTAAAAGTTGAGTTGGAATTATATCAACCAAGTGTTAAATTTAACATCTCTTACTGTAGTAATTGTTTATATGGAGAAGACTAGGTGAGTAGTAAGAGAGGGTATAGAGAGGGTGCTGTGTCATAGGCAGTTACATGTTTATTTGTCGGATAGACAACACTGATACAGAGAGTTATATGTGAAAATATCTCTGTAACTGCTTGATTTCCAATACGGGCTTCGGCGCCGAAAAGCAGGCTCGTTTTAACGGTTTTTATGTTAACGGATTTTCGGCTTCAACAGTTATCAACGTCGCGGTTTGATAACTTTTTGCACCACGCGCCGCGCATGCGATGAAAAAGCAGTAATTTTACAACTGCATTCGTCGCCGACAAATGCACCCTAAACACCCAATTGTCAGAATAATACATCAAGATATGCAGACACAGAATTACATAAAAGAACTCACCGAGGGCATGCAGAACCTCTGCGCCGTGGCCAACCGCATTGTGGCGTGCAACGGCAATGCCGACCCGATTGAGATTGACCTTCTGATGGAAGACCTGCGTCGCCTCTACGGCGTGGCCTTGATGCTTGGCGGCACCACCCTGCCGGCGCACCAAGCCGAGCCCGAGCCCGTCGAGGAACCCATGCCCGACCAGGAGATGCTCTCGTCGACGATGATGGCCACAATGGCCGCCATGTCGGTGGCAACAGCCGCCACCGCAGTGGCAGAACCGGCACCGGAGCCGGAACCCGGACCACAGGCGGAACCAGAACCGGAGCCTGCCCCCCTGCCCGAACCCGAGCCAACGCCGGAACCCGAACCCCTGCCTGAGCCCGTCGCCGAGCCGGAACCCGAGCCTATCATCGTGCCGGAACCCGAACCCGAGCCAGAGCCTGAACCCGAGCCGGAGCCTGTGCCTGCACCCGAACCCGAACCGGAGCCTGTAAGCATGCAGAGCTTCGAGACCGAGAGCGGACTGCTGTTCGACGAGGTGGTGATAGAGCCCGAACCCGCACCGGCCCCCGAGCCCGAACCCACACCCATGCCAGAACCGGAGCCGGAACCGGTGCCGGAACCCGAACCCGAACAGCCGAAAACGCAGCAGTCGTCGCTGCTCGACTACTTGAAACACCCCATCGAAGACCGTCCAACCATGCGCACCTTGGGCGAGAGCCTGCTCCAGCCCAAGAGCGACACCCCGCTCGAGAAGAAAGTCGACGACCTGCGCACGGTGATAAACATCAACGACAAGTTCAGTTTCATGAGCGAGCTGTTCAAGAACAATATGCGGGCCTACAACGACTTCATCATGTACCTCAACGGCCTCACCTCGCGCGAGGAGGCCCTGGCCTACGTTGCCGAGACGGCCGACCGCTACCAGTGGGACAACGGCTCGACGGCCGTGCAGGCATTCTACAAAGTGTTCGACAAAAAGTTCTAAACCCATGGGCAAAGCAATACTCTTCTCGGCACCGTCGGGGTGCGGCAAGACCACCATCATCAACGAGCTGATGCAGGGCGGCCACAGTGCGCCCTACGACCGCTTCGAATTCTCGGTGTCGGCCACTTCGCGTAAACCCCGCGGCCAGGAGGTCGACGGCAGAGACTACTACTTCCTCACCCACGACGAGTTCAAGCAGCGCGTGCAGCGCGACGAGTTCCTCGAGTGGGAGGAGGTTTACGCCGGCACCTGCTACGGAACGCTGAAAAGCGAGATAGACCGTATATGGGACAAAGGCAACATCATAGTGTTCGACGTGGATGTCAACGGCGGCCGCAACATCAAGCGCTTCTTCGGAGCCGACGCCCTGAGCATCTTCGTGATGCCGCCTAGCATCGAGGTGCTCGAGCAGCGCCTGCGCAGCCGTGGCACCGACAGCGAAGAGGCCATAGTGAAACGCCTGGCACGCAGCGCCGAAGAGCTGCAACAGGCGCCGCAGTTCGACGTCACGATAGTGAACGACGACCTGCAGAAGGCTGTAGCCGAGACACGCAAAGTGATAGAGGAGTTTTTGAATGTATAAGCTGTTCCAGATACTGAAGAAGTACGACTACGTGGTAGTCTTCGTGCTGCTGGTGGCAGTGTCGTTCGTGCTGATGTCGCGCACCACCTACTACCAGAGCTCGCGTCTGCTGTCGGCGGCAAGCAGCGTGGCCGGCGGTTGGTACAAGGGGGTGAACAGCGTGGGAGGCTACTTCGGCCTCAAGAGCGAGAACGACCGTTTGGCTGCCGAGAACGCACGCCTGAGGGCACAGCTCGCCGAGTCGTACATAAGCTTCACCGACAGCGTGTTCACCGTGAACGACACGGTATACCAGCAGCGCTACACCTACACCGAAGCCCAGGTTATCAAGAACTCGTGGAGCCAGCAGAACAACTACATCATGGTCAACAAAGGACACGACCACGGCATAAAGCCCGACATGGCGGTAATCTCGCCCGACGGCATAGTGGGTGTGGTGGTCTCCACCTCGGCCAATTTCGCCACCATCATGCCCGTGCTGCACAGCAAGAGCCTCAACAGCGTCAAAGTGCTGCGCACCGGCATCAGCGGACACCTGGTGTGGGACGGCCTCGACTACCGCTATGCACAGGTTACCGACGTGCCCACCACACACCAGTTCAACCCGGGCGACACCATCATAACCTCGGGCCTTGCCGCCGACTTCCCCGAAGGCATCCCCGTGGGATATGTGGAGAGCGCCGAAACCCTTAAGGGCAGCGGATTCTTCAAGGTGCGCATTCGGCTGGCCACCGACTTCAACAAGCTCGACCACGTTTATATCATAGGCAACCGCTTCAGCGACGAACAGCAGCAGCTGATGGCACAAATATCCGACAACCAATGAACAACATAATCTGGAGAAACATAGGACGCTTCGCCCTGCTGATAGCGCTGCAGCTGCTGGTGCTCAACTACGTGTACCTGGGCGGCTACGTGATGCCGATGCTCTACGTGCTCTTCATACTGATGCTACCCACCAACACCGGCCGCATACCGATGCTGCTCATAGCCTTCGGCACCGGACTGGTGGTCGACATCACGGCAGGCATGCTGGGCTTCCACGCCCTGGCCTGCACGGTGGTAGCTATGTTGCGCATACTCTTTGCCGACCGCATACTGACACGCGGCGAACCGATAGAAGTGATGCGGCCCAGCATCTTCAGCGTCACACCACAATACTTCATATCCTACCTGCTGCTCATGCTGGGGGCCTTCTACCTGGTGTTCTACACCACCGAGTTGTTCGGCTTCCGCGGCTTCGGCGGCGTGCTGCTGGCCACACTGTGCAGCACACTGGTGACAACACTGCTGGCGGTGATATATCAGGCATTGCTACTCAAAAAGGAGGAGTCGTGAAACGCTGGTTGTACATAGCACTGCTGATGATGCCGGCCCTTGCGGCGGCACAGGAAGGCATCGGCCATTGGCGCGACTGCTTCGACTACACAACAGTATATCACGTCGTCGCCGCGGGCGAACGCGTCTACGGCTCGTGCCGCGGCGGCATGTACTACTTCAGCCCCGACGACGGCTCGGCGACAGGCATGGGCAAAGCCACAGGCTTGAGCGACGCGGGGGTGGCAACCATTGCCCACGACCAAGCGACGCAATGCCTCGTAGTGGCCTATGACAACGCAAACATCGACATCATCCACAACGACCGCATCTACAACATCTCGGACATCAAACGCAGCGAGATGGCTGGAAACAAGAGCATAAACCACATCCGCTTCCATGATGGCACTGCATGGCTGGCCACGGGATTCGGCATAGCGGTGCTCGACCTGGAGCGCCACGAAATACGCGAGACCTACTATATAGGAACCGGCGGGGCGCATACAGCAGTATTCGACATAGCCTTCACGGCCGACAGCATTTATGCCTCGACGGCCGAGGGATTGAAGAGCCTGGCCATCGACGAACGATTTCCCGGCATCAGCGACCGTTGGCGCAACGACCAACGCCTCGGCGGCACCACCATCACCGAACTGGACACTATAGGCGGCACCCTGCTGCTGGCAACATACACCATCGACCCCGAACAACTGACGCTCTACCGCAGCAACCCGTCGGGCTATAGCGTGTGGGCCTCGGGCGAGATAAAATCGATGCGGTCGGGTGGCGGCATGGTGTGCGTGGCAACGCCTCAAGGAGTGGAACGCTACAATGCAGCGCTGCAACCCATCGACACCGTGCGGACCATGGAATGGGGACCAGTGTATGCCTTCGACGCCGTGACCGACAACGACGGCACACTGTGGATAGGACATGCATGGGCAGGCATTGTGGGCATAGACACCGACGGCCACATACACGGCAACATCCCGCAAGGGCCCGCAGCCGGCGACAACGCCTACCGCCTGGTGCCGACCCTCGACGGCATGCTGCTATGCCCGGGAGGACACTCCTCGACATACGCGGCTGCCGGAATAGAGCCCAACATGTTCTATGCCGAAGGCCACTCGTGGGAAGGCCTCGACCTGTCGAACGGAGCCTTGGCCGGACAGCACGACCTGCTCGACGCCGCCGTCAACCCCAAAGACACAAGCGAGATTGTGGCTGCCCTATGGGGTTGCGGGGTGGTCTCTATCCGCAACAAGAAGGTGCAGGAGTTCTACAACGACACTACAACCGGCGTACTGCAGTCGTATACCCCCGACGGCATTTACCACACACTGCTCACAGGCTCGGTGGCATTCGACCGTGCAGGCAACCTGTGGGTGCTCAACTCACATTCGCGCTATGCTCTTGCCGTGCGGCGCACCGACGGCACATGGGAGCACTTTGCCACCGACGCCCTGTCGTCGCTGCTGCAGGTGGACAAACTAATATATGACAGCATCAACAACTGGCTGTGGTTTGCCGGACGCGACAATGCCATCTATGTGCACGACGGCGAGGGGCGGATGGCACGTATCAACCCCAACCGCGGCAGCAAACTGGAGACAGAGTTCGTGAACACCATAGTGCAAGACCGCAGCGGCAACATCTGGATTGGCACAAACAAGGGCATCAAGGTGATCTACGACACATACAACGCCTTCAAAAACGGCGGCCACGGAGAAGAATCTCCAGTGTCGTGCAGCAACATCACCATCACCAACGGCAGCTTTGCCGAATACCTGATGGCCTATGAAAACATCACCACCATAGCCGTCGACGGCGCCAACCGCAAATGGGTGGGAACAGCCACCGGCGGGCTATACCTGATTTCGGCCAACGGACTGGAGCAGATAGAACACTTCACCGCTTCCGAAAGCCCACTCTATTCCGACAAGATAATCTGCATCGGCATACAGCCCCGCAGCGGCGAAGTGTATATAGGTTCGGTCCAAGGCTTGCAAGTGTATCGGGGCACAGCCACATTTGCCGAAACCATGCCGCAGGAGCATATCTACGCATTCCCCAATCCCGTGCGGCCGGGCTACGACGGCCCAGTGGCCATCAAGGGCTTCACACGCGACGCCCTGGTGCACATCACTGATGCCGCAGGGCATGTGGTCTACAGCACACAGGCCCACGGCGGACAGGTGGTGTGGAAAACCCGCACAGCCAGCGGCACCCCGGTGGCATCGGGAGTCTACTATGTCTTTGCGTCGGATGCTATGGGCAGCAACCGTTCGGTGGCTAAAATATTGATTATTCGCTGATGATAGCTTCAACACCAGGCCTTGTGCTACATACCACACCCTACGCCGAGACCTCGGTGGTGGTAAAAGTGTTCACACGGCTGTTCGGCGTGCGGAGTTATATTATAAAAGGTGTGCGCGGACACGGCGGCCGCGTGAAACAGAACATGCTGCAACCTCTGTCGAGCCTGGACATGGTGGTGTACGCCAATCCAAAGAACGAATTGAACTACATCAAGGAACTGTCGCCACGGCACCCTGACCCTCAAGCAATCAGGCAATCTAGCGATCAAGCAATCGACAATGCCCTGCGCTTTTTCAAGACCGAAGTGCTCTACAAAGCCCTGCGCGAGGAAGAGCCACTGCCGGAATTGTTCGACTATGTAGATACGCTGAACGACTACCGCAACGACGAGCCTATCCTGTTCCTGCTGACCGTGGCACACCATCTGGGCATAGAGCCGCTGGACAACTACAGTGTCCGCGAGACCTTGTTCGACCTTCAGGAAGGGCGATATGTTTCGGTGGCCACCGAAACCACACTCTCGCCCACCCTCTCAGCAATGCTTCACGAATACCTATCAAATTTCAACTTTCAACCTTCAACTTTCAACTTAAACGACCGCCGCTCACTCATCGACGCACTGATAGCATACTACCAACTGCATCTTAGCGGCTTCCGCAACTTCAATTCGCACGAAATATTACATACCATATTAAAATAAGTCAACATGAAAAAGATTCTCTTTGTCGTATTCCTGCTTTCCTCATTCCACTTTGCATTTTCCACCCTGCAAGCACAACAAGTCTACTGGGTGTTCCTTGCCGACAAGGCAGGCACCACCTTCGACCCCTACAGCTATTTCGATGCCAAGGCCATCGAGCGCTACCAGCAGTGCGGTGCCGACCTCTACGACATCAGCAACTACCCGCTGCAACAGCGCTATGTCGACGGTGTCGACGCCCTGGCCACCGAAGAAGTGGGCTGCAGCCGCTGGATGAACGCCATCGGTGTGGTGGCCACTCCGGCGCAGGTGGCAGCCATCGAGGCCTTGCCCTATGTGCTGCGCGTGCAACCTATCGAGGGCGACATGCTGCTAGCCGAGACCGATGAGGAGGCCAGCCTAATAAGCATCGAGAAAGTCGACGGTCCGCTGGAGACCCAGATAGTCCGCATGGGCGGCTCGGCGTTCCGCGCCAAAGGCATCGACGGCAAAGGCATCCGCATCGCTGTGTTCGACGGCGGCTTCCCGCGGGTTAACACCCACGACGCCTTCCGTCATCTGCGCGACAGCAACCGTATAGTCAAGACCTGGAACTTCCCCAACAAGAAAGAGAACGTCTATGGCTGGAACAGTCACGGCACCATGACACTGAGCTGCATCGCCGGCCGCATCGACGGCAAGGATCTCGGCCTGGCCACCGGCGCCGAGTTCCTGCTGGCACGCACCGAGGTCAATGCCGAACCCTTCAAAGAGGAGGTGTGGTGGCAGATGGCTGTGGAATGGGCCGACAAGAATGGCGCCAACATCATCTCAAGCAGCCTCGGCTACGGCAAAGAGCGCCACTATACCACCGACATGGACGGCACCTCATATGTGGCCAAGGCCGGCAACCTGGCGGCCCGCAAAGGCATGCTCGTCTGCAACTCGGCCGGCAACGAAGCCGACGACAACCAGTGGAAGACCATCATCACGCCCAGCGATGCCGACAGCGTGCTCTGCGTGGGCGGCATAGAGAACAGCCTGCGCGAGTACAACCACATCTCGTTCAGCAGCTACGGCCCCAGCGCCGACGGGCGCCAGAAGCCCAACGTCTGCGCCTTCGGCTATGCCCGCACCGCCAATATCCCCAACGACCATGCCACCCACTATGTGCATGGCACCAGCTTCTCCTGCCCGCTGGTGGCGGGCTTCGCTGCCTGCGCCTGGCAGGCCTCGCCCGGCAAGACAGCCATGGAACTGTTCCGCATGATTGAACAGAGCGCCGACCTCTACCCCTACTGCGACTACGCCTTCGGATATGGTGTGCCGCAGGCTTCCTACTTCGTTGGTGAGCGCAAGAGTGCCGAGCCTACCTTCCGCTTCGTCGAGGACAGCAGCATGGTTCGCGTCACGCCGCTTAAGCCCCTCTTCCACAAGCCCGTATTCTACAAAGAGGTGCGCCCCGACGGCAGTATCGTGCGCTATGGCAAGAAGACCTTCACCATCTTCGATACCCTATCGTCGCTATGCTTCTCGTTGGCACAGGGCAACAGCCTTGTGGTGCACATCGAGGGCTATACCGCCACTTTCAATGCCAACCGCGACTTCGACTCGCCGCGTCCCTGGGCAGCCCTGCATGTCAAGACTAATGAAGGAGGCATACTCGGCGATGCCGTCAGCGTCGAATACTACGACGAGAACAGACTCGTGCCATCCAACATTGGCAGCAATGCCAAATGCCGCTACAACCTCTACTTCGGCCTGGGCCTGCCCGTAAAGACTGCCAGTGCCGAGATGGCACCCAACTTCTGGTCGCCCGACTGGAGCCTTGGCGTCCGCATGCTGCGTGCCTTCAGCAAGAGCTACTGCATCGGCCTAAGCATTGGCGCCGACTTCACCCGCCACCGCTACAACGGCAAGCCCGTAAACGACCTTGAGTCCTCTCTGAGCATCACACAAACCGCCATAGACAATTTCGACAAGATAACCACGCGACGCCTTGGGCTCAACGAGCTCAACCTCGAGCTATTCCAGCGTGTGCGCCTCGTGCCCCTCGGCCTTGCCGGCAACGGCCTGCACTGGGACCTCGGCGTATACATCAGCACCTGCTACTACAGGTACACCGTCGAAGGCGACGTCCCTGCCCCCACAGGAGCCAAAAGCATTCGCTCGAGAACCCGCTACGCCTATCCCGATGCTGTCGACAGTTATAACTGGAACTACGGCGTCGCCACACGTCTCACCTACGACTGGATCGGTCTCACGCTGCGCTACCGTCTGAATGGCATCGGCAAAGCCCCCGCCGCAGGCGAAGTGCTGCTGCCACGTCTCACAATGGGAGTAACACTTCAGTATTAATACCACAGACTTCAACGCCCTCGGCCGCTTCGGCAACGTGAAAAAACTCACGCTGGATGAGATTTTCGGCTATTAATAGATTAACTGAACAAAACAAAAAAACGGGGTGCTCCAGGCACCCCGTTTTTTTTTACGGAACTATATACTTGTTGATATATTTTTCCTATTATTTGTCACTTTTTTTCTCAGCGACGATTCTTTTGGAAACACAACTTTCACTTGAATATTGAGATTCGATTCTGTCTGCGTATTCATCAAAATCCTTTAATGCTTCATTTATTATTACGTCCGTCTCGTCATAATCAATCGGATATTTTGACAATGGTAGTTTGTCATACATTTCTTTTGTAAGTTCCATGACACATTGATTTTACTTATAAATGTCTTTTCCTTTTATTTGCAAATATACAACTTTTTTTCCGTAATAGAAAAAAATCAGTGAATAAAAAACGAACTCACTGATTTTTTAGGTCAACAGGTATATAGTTCCCTTTTTTTTATTCTACCACAATCTCATACACACGTCCTACGATGTCTGTGGCATTGAAGGGAATAAGCCCCTGCATATAGACCTCAGGAGGCCACCATTCGGAGTAGTGGTACTCCTGTGTGACTATGCACAGCATCTGATTGCCGGGAATGGCAGTATACTTGTCGTTCATATAACCTACCACACGCATATGCTGCGGGTCGGGGCCTAGACGCCATATTATTTCTTTGGGGCGCCATTCAATCTCATAATAGTATACATCGGCATCGAATATGCTGTCGGGAATTGGCGTCTTCGTGGTGAGTGCCTTATAGGTGTCGTACCACCGCATGGCCTCATAACTCTGATTGAGATAGGTAATCTCCGTAATACCAGGTGCGAATTTCTGGGGATCGTGGCAGGCGAGGTCCCAGTTGGTGCAGCAGAACATCACGTCGTTCGACTGCCGCGCCAAAGACACCCCCGACCGCTTGAGCATTTCGCGTTTTTTTCCATGATAATAGCCGTCGGGCCAATAGGGTGAAGCTTTTACAATCTCAATATCTATCTCGGAGTATTTGTCCTGCGAGCGCCAGTTGGGCGGGTCGCTCTCTTCGTTCTTGTCAAGGTAGCCATTGGGGCTTGGACGTCGCAGGTTCCACTGTCCGTCGTCCTGATATATGAGCCAGAAAGCATAGGTAAGGCCGTTCCACACATTCTCTGAGTTGAGCATTGAGGGAAACTTTATCTTGCCACGGTAGCGACCATAGGTGAAGCCCACACGGGTCTTTACGCCGGTGGACTCTTTCTTGGGATGTTGCAGGCCGGCATTGCCGGGGTTGACGATGGAGATATATTCGCCCGACGGCGACGGGAAGACGGTAGAGCCAGGGTAATCGCTGATCTGCGGGTAGTCGTAGACCAACTGTGAGCTGTCATAGCGTGTGGTCGCAGCCGCATAGTCTGCTTGCGAATAGCCATCGATATCCTGCACTAACGGTATGTTGCGCAGAGTATACTGCTGACTTACGGCGGGGAAGAACTGCTGATAGAGGGCATGCCTGTAGAGCGCAGTGTCGGTGCCCATTTGTCCCGGTTTCTCTTTTAT
This sequence comes from Bacteroidales bacterium, assembly GCA_017524785.1. Taxonomy (GTDB): domain Bacteria; phylum Bacteroidota; class Bacteroidia; order Bacteroidales; family P3; genus Colimorpha. The sequence goes on from JAFXUY010000100.1 coordinate 11,543, forward strand.
GCCGCGATATGCGGTACGGAGCTGCAGGTCGTCGACAAACAGTCCCTGACTCGGGGTCAGGACAGCACGCGTACGCAACACCTTGCTGCCATACAACATGCTGATATGTTTATTGCAATGGGCGGCTAACCAACCGTAGGGGTTTACGAAATGGCTGTCAGCATCGGTGAGGTTGATATGCTGTATGTAGTCAGGTATCTGCTTCAGACCATCTTCGTCACAGATTACAAGCAGGAATGAATAGCATCCTGCGCGGGGATTGCGTTTCCAGCGATGGTTGACATCGCCCGACAAGTGGCGCCTCTCGTTGAGCACCCAACGTGTGTCGAGGAAGAGCTGCTCCTCTAGGGTGCGGTTATTCTGCGGAGCCGCCACCTGGCTCACATAGCGGAACCACTGGGTGTCGGCACGTATCTCGCGCTCGATAGCCTGAAGAGCCTCTGCACTGCAATTGTAGTGTTCGAGATCCACACCGTAGTATTTACGCTCGTCGCGGGGATTGCCCACAATACGGAATGAGTCGAGGATATGACCGTCATCGGGCACCTGCTTGAAACCCACGGACACGTCTTCCCACGAGCCGTAGAAATTCTCATGGCTGAGAGAGTCGGTCTCGTCGAACTTGTAACTCTCGTTTTGGTAGAAAATCTTATAATAGAGTCGCTGGCCGGCAATGGTGTCGAAAGCAAACCGGAAACTCTCGCCTTTGGCAGGAATTACAATACCGTCGAGGACAGCATTCTCAAGGTCCATGTCGAGACAGACTGTATCGCCTTCATAGCCCACCATGGGGTCAAAATAGCGCATTTTATCAGGTGCACAGGCGTAAACTAGCACATAAAGCAGAGACAACAGCAACAAAGGGGAATGTCTTTTCATCTTTAATAATTTAACTGCTTGAAATATTTCTCTGGGTGTGTGTGTATAAGGTAGTTGGCATCGTTGAGCATGGCCTGCTCGAAGGATATTCCCTCGCGGGCCGATTTGCCTTCTAGGTATTGGAGCCAGTGTTCGTCGTCACGTATGAGGCCGAAGATACTGTCGCGCACAGCCTGACGTTCCTCATCGGTGGTGGTGAAAGCAAGGAGCGCATCGACAATAAAGCCGTTGCCTAAGTCGTAGAGTTGTCCGCTACAATAGGAAAGCATCACATAGTCGGCATCGACAAGTGTCTGACGGAGGTCGTAGTCAGCGACGTTGTGGTGGTCAGCGTCAAAATATACGGTATTGTTATAGAACCAATAGTGCGTGTAACGGAAGAGTGAGTCAAGCTGGAAGTTGTATTTGATGTTCCAGAAGAATGAGTCGCCGATAACCACTAGCCCTGGCTTGGCCGTTGCGTGAGCGGGTGGCATCACCACGTCGACATATTGGCAGCGTGGCTGGCGGGGTGTAAACGTAACGTTCAGCAGGCGGCCGAGGTCGTTGTCGGGCTCACGGGTGCGTCCGTAATACGGCTCGCCGATAGCCACGGTACGCACTTTAGGACCACCGAGAGTGGGCATAAAGCGCATAATGGAGTCAAAGGCATAGACCGAAGCGATATTGCTCCAATGGTTGCCTAGCGGAGTCATGAGGGGGAATGGCACAGAGTCTTTGATACGCAGGAACCATCCCAGCACATCGATATACTCAACACCGTACTTGTCAAATAGATGCAGGTATTCTGGATAAGCCCGCGGTCCAGGTGTCCGTGTCATGGTATCTTGTGGTGGCAAATGCTCTGGGTATAAAATGTCTTTGCCCGGAGAAATCTCCACGAAAAGATATGTACCCTGCTCGCGTAAAATACTCTGCAACCGGGCAAGACGGCGGGCCTCGAGGTCAAACATACCGATAAGTTCCTGCGGGTCGTCGGTGTATTTATACATGCGGCTCTCGTAGTAGTCCTCTACAAAGTAGCGCTCATACATATATCCGTCCGAACCGAAAAGAAGATCGTGGTTCTGCGTCTTATGGTAGCAGGTGTAAAGATATTGATTGTAGAGCCTGATGGCTACTTCACGGAAGCCGAAGTTACTCTTCAGATACTCGTCCAATTGTTGCTGCCAACTGCCGTCAGCCCATGTACGGAGCAAAAAACGCGGATGCTCCACCTCTGCCACGGCTCCCTTCAGCGACCGCATAGGAATGATATGCCACTTTCCCTGCACGGCTGTCAGCAGCAGCAGTACCATAGTGATGATGCAGAGTATGCGGGGTTGCTTGTCCATGGTCAGAATCGGAAATATATAAATGGGCTAAAGTCTGTCGCCGTCAATGCACCCAGACATAAGAAGAATATCAGCAATGCCACTGCCCATACAGCAATATGATACCTGGGACGGTAGTCGGTATAAAACACCCACTGCTGCATTTTGCGTCCAAAAGGCAGGAGTGTGACGAAGGCGAAGAATAAGGACACCGTCAATGTTGCCAGGAACTGGCCGTCGGACACCGCGGCATGGAGCCCGGCAAAGTCGAAAGCGAAGAGGCGAGTGATGAAGGTGCAGCACTGGCTGAGGTTTTCGATACGGAAGAATGCCCACCCCACCATGACAACCATGAAGGTTAGCGGCACGCGCAACCACTTTAGTCTTTGCCACTTGTTCAGATCGGTCATACGTTCGACGACAAGGAAAATGCCGTGGTAGGCACCCCAAACGACGAAATTCCACCCTGCCCCGTGCCACAAGCCACTGAGCAGGAAAACTATCCATAGGTTGAGATATGTACGCCAAAGTCCATGGCGGTTGCCGCCGAGAGGTATGTATAGGTAGTTGCGCATGAAGGTGCCGAGGGTTATATGCCAGCGACGCCAGAATTCGGTAACCGACGACGACACATATGGATTGTCGAAATTTTCAGGGAAACGGAAACCCATGATGCGGCCGAGGCCAATGGCCATGTCGCTATAGCCCGAAAAGTCGAAATAGAGTTGCATGGTGTATGCCGCCAACGTAAGCCATGCGGTGCCTGTGTCGAGCGCCGCCAGGTCGCCGCCAAGGACCACATCCACCGTGCGACCGATAACATCGGCGACAAGAACTTTCTTTGAAAGGCCTATCACGAAACGGTAGAAGCCTTGCAGGCATTCTCCCCATCTCAACCTACGGCGGGAGGCAATCTGGTCGGCAATCTCATTGTAGCGCACTATGGGGCCTGCTATCAACTGCGGGAACATGATAATATAGACCATATAGTCTACCAAACTCTTCATCGGTTTGTTCTCACCATGGTAGACATCCACGATGTATGTCACAGACTGGAAGGTGAAGAAACTGATACCTATGGGCAACAGCACCTTGGTCCACGACATGGTTCCGAGTCCCAGCGATACAAAGATAGCGTTGATATTGTCGACAAAGAAGTTGGCATATTTGAAATAGGCCAGCAGCCCTAGCGTCACCACAAGTGCCGCCGCACACAACAGCCGCTTCCCCTTTGCTCTCCGCGCCCGGTCCATAGCACGGACAATATAGAAGTTGAGCACCATTGATGCCAACAGCACCAGCACAAATTCAGGCGCTCCCCAAGCATAAAACAAGACCGATGCCAGCAACAATACACCGTTGCGCCACTTGGCAGGCACCAGGAAATAGACCAACAGGAAAGCAGGCAGGAAACAGAGCAGGAATATGTGACTGCTGAATACCACTTACTGTCTACTAATATCTTTCTTCTTTATCTTAACATGCTGCCAGTCAATCATACAGGCAACAGCCATCAAAACTCCCATCACAGTGATGGCGAGTATACGGTAAGTAAACCAATAATGTTCCCATGAATGCTGTGCCACGACCAGAAACCACGCCAAAGGTGCCAGTGCAACAACAAGACAAAGCAGCGCCTGACGCCACCTTCTACGGTCGAAATAGCGCACCGCAAAGACCACTAGCACCACCAGTGCCACTATGGCATAGAACCATGGCAAAACCTCCACGTTGCGCTCCAACGCAGCCCAACGGCCGAACTCACCCACCGACGCTCGTCGGGCCGACTGGCCCGCAGCGTCAGCAAAGACATCTGCCGATGTAGTCAGCGTAGCAACCAGCCATTTGGCAGCCCATGTGGCTGCATAACCGACAGCCCACAGCGCCGACGAAGCAAGGAAATGATGCATCGGCTTCCCGTCGTCGGTCCTCTTCATGACAAGCCACACCAGCATGGGTATGCCCCACGAGAGCAATGGGCACGTCAGTAGGTCGAGATAGGCCGTTAGCGAACCCAGAATAAAAAACAGCCTTGCCATCCTTCTGCTGTCGTCCCAATGATACAGCACCACCAGCATGCCAGACAGGGCAAGCAACAGCATCGGCAGGAATTGTATGGAGAACTGCATCATGAAGACATTGACCGAAACCATCGCCACAGTAAATATCGCCGCGGCCCACACCCCTATCCGGCGCAGCAAAGCTATAATTGTCCACAGAATCAGCAGTGACGACAGGATATAGAAGAAAGTGCGCAACACCACATAGTTTTTCACCACCAGCAACAATCGCATAACAAAGGTACTCCCGTGCCAGTAGCGTGGATAATTGATTGTGGTCATCGATTCATCGCCCTCCGACATCAACCGCAGGCTCTCACATTGCTCGCCACCGGAACTCATCCGTGGCACCAACATAACACGCTCCCACACGCTCATATCCTCCCTACAATTGTTCAACACCTGGTTAACAATAAGGGCGTCGGTGAAGTTGTCCATATAGTAGGCCGGTTTGCACAGGAATGCAAACCAGAAGTCGGCTTTAAGGTCAGTCAGCACCAGCGTCTGTCGCACATGGCGTTCCACAGGTTTCACCGGCAACAAGGTGACGGCAACGGCAAACAGCAGATAGGCGGCAATCAACCCCGCAAACAGCATCAGATATTTGGTCAACTGCTTCATTTCGCTCACTTGTTATTGTCGAAATCAATAACACGCAATTCGAAGTTCTTGCGGTCTTTGGTCACTATCACATCGAGACACAGTCCCACGGCCACAGATAGCAGCGCCGCCAGCAGCAGGAACATGGCAACTATCAGCGTTGGGAAGCGTGGCACAAGACCCGTCTGGAAGTATTCCACCAACACCGGCACCAGCATGGCTGTTCCTATCAATGCCAGCACCGCAGCCACCCATCCGAAGAAGCGCATGGGGCAGTATTCTTTGAAGAGGGTTACTATGGTACGAATCACCTTCCAGCCGTCCTTGAAGGTGTTGAGTTTCGAGACGCTGCCCTCAGGCCTGTCGCGGTAGTCGATCGGTATCTCGCAAATGCTGAAGCGCTTGTCCAGAGCATGTATGGTCATCTCTGTCTCCACCTCAAACTGGCCTGTCATCACAGGAAATAGTTTCACGAAGCGGCGGCTGAAAGCCCTGTATCCAGTCATAATGTCCTTCACGGGTATATGCCACAGGTGATTTATCATAGCTCTCACCAGGCGGTTGCCCGAGTTGTGGAAAGGACGCTTGTTCTGCTGGAAATAGGTCGACGACAGACGGTCACCAATCACCATGTCGGCAGCCTCGCCGAACACAGCTTCAACCATCTGTGGCGCAGCCTCAGCGGGATAGGTGTCGTCGCCGTCAATCATCACATAGCACTCGGCATCCACCTCGCGGAACATACGCCTTATCACGTTGCCCTTTCCCTGCCGTCTCTCATGGCGTACCACGGCGCCTGCCGCGGAGGCCACCTCAGCGGTGCCGTCGGTCGAGTTGTTATCGTAGACATACACCGTGGCCTCGGGCAGCACACTGCGGAAGTCGCCCACCACCTTGCCAATGGTCGGGGCTTCGTTCCAGCAGGGTATCAGCACAGCTATCTTGTCCATCACATCACCTCCTTTACCGTTTGCGTCTGTCCGTTGATAGTAATAGTGTCGCCCACTTTCTTGCCCTTCAGAGCAACATATATGGGTGTCTGCGCCGAAATGGCAAACCATACATCACGACCGACCATAAACTTGCCGGCACCGATGCTCAACAGGAAGTTCTGTCTGTCGGTGGCCACGCATGCGCCATGCTCCACACTGTCAAATGGCGCCAACTTGAGTAGGTCCTGCAGTGCACGTATGCCTGCCAATGCATTGCTATACTGGCGGGCATACATATCGCGGCTGCGCATCATCTTGGTGCGGTAGCTGTCGTAGCGGTCCACATTGGCGCCGTAGTCGTTGCTCTGCTGCTGCGCCGAGTCCATCTCCTGCTTGGCAATAGACGCAATATGCTCCTGCTGTTCGATGCAGGAGCATATCACTTGTTGTCGTTTTTCTTCGCGAGTCATGCCTTTTCCTAGATTTTCCAGAATCTCTAGATTGTCTAGAACATCTAGATTATCTAGTCCTTCCGGGATATTCCTTCAGTGCCACTTCGAGGCACTTGATAGCCTTCTTAAGGTCTTCGATGCAGATGCA
>JAFXUY010000101.1 GCA_017524785.1 Bacteroidales bacterium
CTTCAATATCAACGATACCAACGTTAGAACTTATAAATACAAGACCCGTGTGGGTCAGTGCGACAGTGTGTACCAGGTTAAAGTGAACCTCTCGTTCCTTATTGTCGACAGCACCGAAGTTACCGAATGCGGCAGCTACAGTTTCCATGGTAACAACCTTACCACCACTGGTACCTACACCCACAATGACACCGTTGGCAAGTGCGTCACTTCCACAGTGCTCGACCTTACCATCAACCCCGTCTATACCAATCCCAACCCTGCTGTGCGTGACGTCACCGCCGGCTGCTTCTTTGTTTGGGGCGACAGCACCTTCACCGACACCAATGTTGTCCATGTCGCCACTGTTCAGTCCAGCCTTGGCTGCGACAGTATCGGCGCCATCCGCATCATTGCGTATACCAACCAGGAGTTTGTTGAGCTCGACACCGCCTACTGCGGCACCCAGTTCAACTGGCGCGGTGCCAACCGTACCACCGCCGGCAACTACTACGACACCACCGTTGCCGATGGTTGCACCACCTACCATCACCTTGCTCTTGCCTTCACCTATCGCTACGACACCGTGGCTCCCGTGACCCGTTGCGCCACATATACCTTTGACCTTGGCGGTCACCGCAATGGTCAGGGTTATGGTGTTACCGACAAGGCCACCTTCACCGAGTCGGGTCTCTACACCACCGACACCACCTATACCGACGCTCTCTTCCCCGAGACCAACCTTTATATCAAGAACCCCAACACCGGCTGCATCACTTTCCTGGCTCTGCCGCTCACCATTGTGGCCCCCGAGCAGCGTTATCGTGCCGATACCACTGTGGTCAACGCTTGCGACAAATATACCTTCAAGGTCGGTAGTGCTGTGTCGCCCGAATTCACCACCGACACCATGGGCTACATCCTGAAATATGAGAACCACAGCACCCTCTATGCCGATGCCAACCGCTGCTACGACTCTATCGGTATCCTCAACCTCACCATCAAGCACAGCACCAACATCGACACCTTGGTCAGTGCTTGCGACTCGTTCTACTGGGCTTTTGCCGATACCATGTTCTATAGTTCGCAGGACTACCGCAAGGTGATGTCCGACTCGCTGAACGCCGAGGGATGCCCCTACTATGGTCATATCACCCTCACTGTCCGCTACACTCCCAATGTCTTTATCGATGGCGACTGGATGCTGGAGCCCGGTGCAAGCACCACCCTGCGTGCTGTATGCACCACTCCAAACGTGGGATTCGAGTGGTATAAAGACAATGTGTTGTCCGGTACCGACACCACCATCACCGTTGATGCCCCGCAGAATGGCCAGAACGTCAACGTGCACCTCGTCACCACCGTGCGCAACCAGAACTGCCCGGCCAACAACTGGCTCACCGTCACCTTCACTAATGTCGGTATCGACGAGGCCGAAGGTGTTGCTGTCGACATCTATCCCAACCCTGCAAACCGTATTGTTAATGTCAGCTGCGGCGAGACCATCCGCCAGATTGTCATCTACAACGCCATTGGCCAGCAGGTGATGCTGAACAACAACGGCGGCAACAAGGTGCAGCTCGACCTTGGCAACCTCGTTGGTGGCGCCTACACCATGCGTGTGCTTACCGTCGACGGCAACCAGGTTACCCGCAAACTCATCGTCAGCAAATAATGACTATAAGTAATAAGTATAGCGTTCGGCACTACCGTGCCGGACGCTTTTTTGTAGCCGCACTGCTGCTTGTCGCCTCCTCGTGCCGGCAGGCAGAGCGACCCGTGCAACTGGCCGGCGAGGCACAGGGCACTTACTACAGCGTGCAATACTACGACCGCCAGCAGCGCAACCTGCAACCACAGGTCGACTCGTTGCTCCACGCCTTCGACCTCTCGGCTTCGCTGTGGGTCGACAGTTCGCTGCTGCGGCAGCTCAATGCAAACCGCACCGACAGCCTCGATGCGGTGCTCGACAGCCTTCTGCGCTATTCATTATATATATATGACTATACCGGCGGCGCTTTCGACTGCCGTGTGGGCCGCATAGTGCAGGCGTGGGGCTTCAGCTTCAGGCAGCGCGAGGAGCCCGACGCTGCTGCCCTGGCGGCCCTTGTCTCGGCCTCCAAGGCCGGCATCGCCATCAAGGACGGTCGCCTTCGCAAGGAAAACCCCGACACCGAGCTCGACTTCAATGCCATAGCCCAAGGCTATGCTGTCGACCTCATGGCTGCCATGTTCGACAGCCTGGGCGTCGAAAGCTACCTCATCGACATCGGCGGCGAGGTGATAGCCCGTGGCAGCAAGGCCGGCGGCAACCCCTGGCGCGTGGGCATCGAGCGCCCCTCGGCCGACTCGGTGAGCCTGCCAGTGGTGCAGGCGGCCATAGCCCTGCGCGACGCTTCGGTGGTCACCTCGGGCAGCTACCGCAAATACTACGAGCGCGACGGCGTGCGCTACTCCCACACCATCGATCCCGCCACCGGCCGCCCCGTGGAGCATTCGCTGCTCAGCGTATCTGTCGTCGAGGGCAGCGCATGGCTGGCCGACGCCATGGCTACAGCCTATATGGTCATGGGCCTCGAGCGGGCCAAGACATTTATCGCCGCCCATCCCGACGGCCCCGGCACCGATGCTGTGATGTTCATCTACGACGACCACGGCACCCTGTGCACCTATTCCACTCCCGGTTTCGACAAACTAATACAATAAATATATGAAATCAATGACAGGTTACGCCAAGGTGCAGAGCACCCTGGGCGACAAGAAAGTGAACATAGAGATAAAAACCCTCAACAGTAAACAGCTCGACCTCATTGTCAAGATGCCCGCTGCCTACCGTGCCCACGAGCTTGACATACGTGCCATGCTGGGCCGCCTCGAGCGAGGCAAGGTCGAGTTCATAATGACCGAGGAAAGCAGCACCGCTGCGGCGGCAAGCTTCAACCAGGAGCTCCTCGTGGCCCGCTTCAAAGCCCTCTGTCCGGTTGGCGAAAGCCTCGCCGCCATAGGCCCCGACAGCCGTCAGGCCCTGTTCAACAGCCTGGCCACCATGGGCGACATCTGGAACAGCGCTGCCGACGGCGAAGTCTCTGATGCCGACTGGGCCATCCTGCAGGCCGACATCGAACGTGCCATCGACCTTGCCGACCAGTTCCGCAAGCACGAAGGCGATGTCCTCGAGCGCGATTTCCACATCCATGTCGACCTCATCGAGCAGATGCTGGGCCAGATACCGCCCTATGAGTCGGAGCGCATCGACACCGCCAAGGAGCGCCTGCGCCGTTGGCTCGCCGACCCTGCCGTGCGCGAGGTCGACCAGAACCGCTTCGAGCAGGAGCTTATTTACTACCTCGAAAAACTCGACATCACCGAGGAGAAGGTGCGCTTGCAGAAACACATCGACTACTTCCGCCAGACCATGGCCGACGAACCCTCGTGCGGCAAGAAGCTGGGCTTCGTGGCACAGGAGATGGGCCGCGAAATCAACACCACGGGGTCGAAGGCCAACCATGTGGAGATACAGCGCCTGGTGGTAGGAATGAAAGACGAACTGGAAAAGATAAAAGAGCAGCTAGGCAACGTGCTTTGAAGATGGTGCAAAAAAAGAAGGGCTCCCATGCGGGAGCCCTTCTTTTTTTATCGTGCTAACTGCGATTAGCGGACGATGAGTTTCTCAACCTTGCTGAAGGTGTCGTTGGTGACGCGCACGAAGTAGGCGCCGGCGGCGACATTGCTCAGGTCGATGACCTGCTGCTGCTCAGCATTGATGTTGGCGTTGTAGATTACGCGGCCGCTCATGTCGATGATGCTGCAGTTGACAGTGCCGGTGACACCGCTGATGTTCAGCTTCACGCTGCTGGTGGCGGGGTTGGGCTGGAGGCCAAGGCACACATTGGCAGCGGCGGGATCGATACCTTCGGTCTGCTCAGGAGTGAAGAGGGTCCAGGTGGCGGTGGCGCTGACGCTGTGGCTGCCGCTGAGGCTGGGGAAGGTGATGGCATAGTAGCTGCGACGGAGCATGGTCATGCTGCTATCCTCGTTGTAGACGGTGTAGCGGCGCTCGGCAATGGTGAAGTCGTTGTAGCTTTCGTCGATGTCGATGACGTTGCCGTCAACCTTGATGTTGGTCGCATCGATTACATAGGCACCAGTGCAGGTGTCGCACCAGCCGCCTTCGGGGATGATGAACACGGTGGGAGCAGCACCGGCATAGGAGACGGCGTAGCTTCCGCAGACATCTTCAAACTCGTCGTTGTCGATTTCGACACCATCGCCGCAGGTGGCGTTGATGTGATACTCGGTCAGGGCGACGCGGGGGCCGACGATGGCGCGGATGTGGGCGCAGTAGTCGGTGTTGTAGCCAGCGAAGTAGCCTTTACCGGCAACGGGGTCGTAGATATACATGTCGTAGGAGCCGGGGTTGAACTGGTAGTAGCCGTTGGCAACCTCGGGGTTCTCGTCGCGATAGTATCCAACGCTGGTCTGGCCGTCGTCGGCGAGGTAGCCATACTGCATCTTGGCGGCACCGAAGTGGCCGGTCTCAGCAAGCTGATAGCCGATGTAGTAGCTGGTGTTGGGTTTCAGGACGGGCTGGTTGAAGAACTGCAGGTTGACAGCGTTGTAGGGATCGCTCGGGGCCAGACGGCCGGTGGCGAGGCTGTTCAGGTCGTTCATGGTGACGGTGTAGGGGATGGTGGTCGAGAAGCCGGTGGCAACATCAACAAGGTCCCAATCCTCTTCGTCGGCGTTCCAGACGGCCTCCCACATGATGGGATAAATCTGGGAACCAGCGATGTCTTCGAGAGCGTCGATAGTCTGGGGAACGATTTCAACACCGCGGAACACCCAGTTCTCGGGGATGGTGTTACCGGTGGTGAAGCGGTTCATGACGGTGTACTGGGTGGTCGACCAGTGCTCGGTCTCGTCGGTGACATAGTCGCCGTTGTAGCCGAACTGGTAGCGCGAGTTGGAGGGGATGATGCCGTTGTCGTGGCCCCAGCGGAAACCGGCGATATCGAGTTGGCCGTCGCCGCCGGTCTCACCGACGACCTGGTAGGCCACGGTGTCCCAAGCGATGTCGTCAGCACCGGTCGAGCTGGCGCTGGCGGCGAAGAACTGCTGGCCAAGGGTGCTCACGGGCAGGCCGGCCAGGCCATAGGTGTTGGGGTTGATGCTGGTGGCACCATAGTTGGGGCCAAACCACCACCAGCCGAGGTGCGTGCTGAGGTCGCCGGGCACATAGGTGGTGCCAAGGGCGGGACGGTTGTCCTGCTCGCCCTGGAGGAAGCCGCGCTCGTCGACAACCATATAGTTGAGGACGGTGGGATCAGGAGCGATGTTGTTGGAGCTCTGCTGGAGAATGTTGGTGCTGTTCTGCAGGTTGCCGTCGATGTGGTCGAGGTTGAGGGTGATGTTGGTGCGGGGGTTGGCGCCGTTGTTGATGGCCTCGCCGTACCAGGTCATGGGGATGCTCATGTTCTGGGGCATGGTGCCATAGAAACCGTCAAGGAATTTCTGCGTGTTGACAGTCCAACGGTCGGCCTCGCCACCAACGAGAGTCACATTGTCGACAGCCCAGAAGTAGCCGTAGGCGTTGCTGGCCAAGCCATCGGCATACCAGCGGATGCGGATCTCGATGTTGGCCTGCTGGGCAAGGGCGATAGGCATGGTGTAGCTGGCACGGACGGGGCCCCAGCCGTTGATGTCGCAGTCGACACCGTCGATGTTGATCTCGCGGCTGAACCATGCGTTGCCAACCTTATAGTCGATGTAGCACTCATCGTAGAAGTTGTAGTAGGACTGGATGAAGCGGACGTCGATAATGCCGACGCTGGCGGGACGCTCAACGGCGGGGAAGCCGATGTAGCAGTTGTGGAGGCCGGTACCGGTACCCGAGGCCGGGAACACAACCATGAAGCCGTTGTTGTTGCCGGTGTAGTACGACTGCATGTAGCGGTTGACGGCGGTCTTCCAGTTGCTGTTGACAGTTGTCCAGGTGCTGTTGGTCAGCAGGTCGGCGCTGTCGGTGCGCTGCCACATCTGGGCGTCCTGCATCTGGCCGTGGGGCGAGGAGGCTTCGCCGTCGATGATGTCGCCGGCGACGATCAGACCGTTGCTACCATAGTTGATGCCCGTCATGTTGCTGGCGGCAAAGTCCCAGGTTTGGATCTGGACCTCGTCCTTGGCAAAGATGGAAGCCTTGTAGTCGGTCGGTTTCACCTCGGGAGAGGGGAGAGTGTTGCGCTGGCACTGGGCCTTCTCAACGTTGATGTTGAGATTGCTGGTCTGTGCAAATGCGAAAGAACCGCATAGTGCAAAACCTAAAACCAATAATGCTTTTTTCATTGTGTTTGGATTTTGATGATTAATAAATTGTTTCCTTTTCTGTGTTTTTTTTACAAAGTGCACTCTGCCAGTTTGTTCAAGCCGCAGAGGGGCGCTTTTTCAGTATCGTTTTCAAATGCAAATATACTCATTTTTTTTCATGTGGGAAGTTTTTTTTTCGTTTTTAAACTTTTTTACGAAAACGGACCTCCGCCCACAAGCTGCCGGATATAAATATAAAGGTAGCTTTGTCCGGGGTATGGCAGGTGGGGGGCACGCAGGGGATGATTAGAGTAAAAAAAATAGATAAAAACCTTTCAAAATCTAATGTTAAATTTAACATCTCTTACTTCTGTATGTGAGCATAAGGCTAATGTATTGGGTATAGTAAGAGAGGGTAAAGAGAGGGTGCTGTGTTTCAGGGGGTTATGGGTTGATTTGTTGGCTAGACAGCACTAATACAGAGCGTTATATGCAAAAATATCGCTGTAACTTATTGATTTCCAATTCTAGCTCCGAGGCCGAAAAACCGGCCCGTTTTAACAGTTTTTATGTTAATGGACTAGGCGGCTTTTAACATATTTTTATCCCCTTTTTATCCCAGTGGCACAATAAAAGGGTGCTTGCGCCGTTTAGTATTTAATTTATATTATAGTATTGGCTGATGAGATTGAAACGATATATTGCATTGATGGCTGTTGCCGCGGTGCTTGCAGGCTGCGGCGGAGCCCGCAAGGCTGCACCGGCCGATGGGGGCGGGCGCTATGTGCGGCAGCCCATCAAGGAGACCACCGACGAGGCCCTGAAGACCGAGGCCCGTGTGATAGATGCCGTGGCTCTGCAGGAGAGCGGGCGCGTCGACGAGGCCCTGAAGGCCTATGCCGCTCTGGCGGCCGACGCGCCGCAGTGCGCGGCGGCATGGTACGGCCTGGGGCGGCAAGCCCTGCAGCGCGGCTGGAGCGACAGCGCCGTGGCCTGCCTGGGGCGCGCCGCAGCGCTCAACGACAGCAACAAGTGGTACCTCATGACGCTGGCCGAGGCGCAGAAGCGCCAGGGCGACGCCAAGGGCCGCGTGGCCACGCTGGAGCGCATCGTGGCCCTGAATCCCACGGTGCTGGAATACTACTACGAGCTGTCGAACGCCAACATCGAGGCCGGCGACCTGCCGGCAGCCGTCGAGGCCCTCGACCGCGTGGAACGCATGACGGGCGTCACCGAACCCATCTCGCTGCAGAAGCAGCGCCTATGGATGGCCGCCGGCAAGGAAGACCGCGCCCTGAAGGAGGTGGAGCGGCTGGCCGACGCCATGCCCCAGGAGAAGCGCTACCAGGCCATACTGGCCGAGGCCTATATGGGCAAAGGCCAGTACAAGAAAGCCAAGCAGCGCTACGACCGCATCCTGGCCACCGACCCCGACGACGAGTACATACACCTACAGCTGGCTGAATACTACAAGCGCCTGGGCCATCCGGCCGACGCCGACCGCGAGATGGAGGCGGCCTTCGCCAACGGCAAACTCGACTGCCGCACCAAGCTGCAGGTGCTTGCCTCGTTCTACAGCAACGACGAGTTCTACGACGCCCGCCGCGGAGTGGGCTTCCGCCTGCTCGACATGGTAGGGGCCGACTGCGGCGACCAGCCCGAGTTCGCCCTCGTCTATGGCGACGCGCTGATGCGCCAGCGCCGCTACCCCGAGGCGGCGGTACAGATAGAACGGGCCTTGCAGCGCGACAGCAGCAGCTACGAGGTGTGGGAGGGGCTGCTGATATGCCTGGCCAACGACACCAACCGCGAGGCCGACCTCGAGCGCTATGCCGCACGTGCCGAACGCCTCTTCCCCATGAAGACCCTGCCCTGCTACCTGCAGGCCATGATAGCCATGCGCCGCGACGACTATAGCACCGTTGTCGACAAGCTGGAGCGCACCGCCAAGTGGGGCTACCAGAAGGGCTACCTCGAAGCCGAATGCACCGGCTTGATGGCCGAGGCCTACTACCGCACCGGCCAGTACGACAAGGCGTGGACGGCCTTCGAGCGCTACCTGAAGCTGCAGCCCGACGACTGGGGCATGATGAACAACTATGCCTACTACATGTCGGAGCAGAATGTGAACCTTGAGCATGCCGAGCAGCTGAGCCGCCGCACCGTCGACGCCGAGCCCGACAATGCCAACAGCCTCGACACCTACGGCTGGATACTGCACCTGCTGGGCCGCGACGCCGACGCGCTGCCTTACCTGCGCAAGGCTGTCAGGCTGAATCCCGCGAGCGACACGCTGAAGAAGCACCTCGCCGAGGTCGAGGGACGACAATAGCTATGGAAAGCAGAACGACATACAGATGGATGGCCGCGGCGCTGGTTGCCGCTGCATTGCTGGCGGGCTGCCGCAGCAACCGCCACACGGCCGTAGCCGACACCACGGCGGTGCCGCCTGCCGTGCCCGCCGCCGATACCACGGCCACCGTGCCGACAAGGGTCTACACCGTGGTGAACTTCACAGCCACGGTCGAGGGGGTGAACGCCAACGGACAGCTGCGGGTGGCCGAGGACAGCGTGATGTGGGTGTCGGTCAACAAGCTCATCGAGCTGGGGCGCGCCATGGCCACGCCCGACTCGGTGTGGATCAATGCGCCGCTGTTCGACAAGCGCTTCGCTGGCACCTATGCCGAAATGTCGCGCATGGCCAAACGCAGCATAAGCTTCGAACAGCTGCAGGCCATAGCCATGAGCGACAACGCAGCCGAACAGCTGCAGCGCCTGGCGGCGCAGATGGGCATCGACGCCAAGGTGCGCATCACGGGCCGCACCACCGAGCCGTCGCTGCGCTTCCCCTTCCAGAAGTTTTGACACACAAACCATAACCCGATATGAGACGAACGATAGCAATAATGATGCTGCTGGCCTTGGCCCCCGCCCTGCGTGGACAGACCGCCGACACCGCGGTGCAGATAGTGGAACGCTACCTGGAGCTGCTGGGCAACGACCGCTGGCCTGCCGACAGCCTGCTGGTGATGAAGACCGTCATCACGTCGCCCCAGAGCGGCGACACCTTCGTGATGAAGCGCTGGTTTATGCCGCCGCAGAAGCACCGGATAGAGGTGCGGCTCAACGACACCTTGCAGACGGCCTACTGCGGCAACGGCAGCGACCGCTTCCGCAAATACATCCCCTCGCTGGGCTACTGGCAGGACATACCGTCGTACCAGTTCTATACCGAGCTGACGGGCTACGACTTCCGCGGGCCGCTGCACGGCTGGCGTGCGCAGGGCGCCACGCTCACCTACGAAGGCCCCGCCACGGTGATGGGCCGCAAGGGCCTCGAGGCTGTGAAGGTGGAGGTGCCCGACCGCTATGTGAGGCACTACTTCTTCGAGCCCTCGGGACTGATGTCGATGATTGTGGAGACCGCAGAGCTCGACAGCCTCTACCGCGACCGCTATTCGGTGCACATCGACTGGAAGTTCATACACGAATACCAGCAGGTGGGGCGCAGCCTGCTGCCCAAGCAGGAGAGTTTCATGCGCCAGGGTAAGCTGACCGTCATGGAAACAGAGGCTTACTTCGAGCCTGCCAAGACGCTGATTTTTAACCAAGACTGACCACCGATGGGCATACTGGAAAATCCCGACGAATACTTTATGGAGGCCGCCTTGCGCGAGGCCCGCGCCGCCGCCGAAGAGGACGAGGTGCCCATTGGCGCCGTGATTGTGGCCGGCGGCAACATTGTGGCACGCGCCCACAACCAGACCGAGCGGCTCAACGACGCCACGGCCCACGCCGAGATGCTTGCCTTCACGGCGGCATCGGAGTATCTGGGCGCGAAATACCTGGGCGACTGCACGCTGTATGTCACCGTCGAGCCGTGCCCCATGTGCGCCGGAGCGGCGGGATGGACTCAGGTGGGCCGCATAGTGTATGGCGCCAAAGACCCCAAGCGCGGCTACAGCACCGTGGGCACGGGCATGCTGCACCCACGGACCGAGGTGGTGCAGGGCGTGCTGGCCGACGAGTGCGAGTGGCTGATGAAGGAATTCTTCAAGAAGAAACGATAAAGACTCACACATTAACGCAATAACAAATTAACACAATCGATATGAAACCAACATTACTTGTTCTGGCTGCCGGTATGGGCAGCCGCTATGGCGGACTGAAACAGATTGACGGCGTAGGCCCTAACGGCGAGACCATCCTCGACTACAGCGTCACCGACGCCATCCGCGCCGGCTTCGGCAAGGCGGTGTTCGTCATTCGCCACTCGTTTGCCGAAGAGTTCAAGAAGCATGTCAATGCCGAACACTACGGCAACAAGATAGCCGTGGAGTATGTCTACCAGGAACTCGACAAGCTGCCCGAGGGCTTCACCGTGCCCGAAGGCCGCGAGAAACCCTGGGGCACCAACCACGCCATACTGATGGCCAAGGATGTGATACACGAGCCATTCGCCATCATCAACGCCGACGACTTCTACGGCCGTGACGCCTTCGAGGTTATGGCACGTCACCTGGAGACCGTGGCAGGCTGCGAGGGCCGCTACTGCATGGTGGGCTACCGCCTGGAGAACACTTTGAGCGAGAACGGCACCGTGAGCCGCGGTGTCTGCGAGACCGACAAGGACGGCCTGCTCATAGGCATGACCGAGCGCACCAGCATTGGCCGCACCGCGAACGGCATCGAGTACAAAGACGCCGACGGCTCGATGCACCCGCTGAGCGCCGACGCCACGGTGAGCATGAACCTCTTCGGATTCACGCCCGACTACTTCGAGAAGAGCGAGCGGCTGTTTGTCGACTTCCTGAAGGAGCATGGCCAGGAACTGAAGTCGGAGTACTATATCCCCTTCGCCGTCAACACTTTCATCCACAACGGCACCGCCACGATGACCGTGCTGAAGACCACGGCGCAGTGGTTCGGCGTCACCTACAAGGAAGACCGCCCGATGGTCGTTGCCCGCCTGAAAAAGCTGCATGACCAGGGAGTGTATTGATTACTAATTTGCCCCGCCTGCGGCGGAAATCTTGGAAATCATGGAAATCTAATGTGTATTTCCATCGCAGGGGTCGGGTAAATCTTTTTAAATCTGTATGAATCTAACGGTGACAACCGATTATCTTGACGCATTGTCCTACGAGATACGCGGGGCAGCGATGGACGTTTACAACTTCTTCGGCCCGGGCCTGCTGGAATCAATATATGAGAAAGCAATGATTGAGGAGTTGAAGCTGCGTGAGATAAAGGTTGAGTCGCAGGTGCCTGTGGCTGTAAAATACAAGGGCATACCAATCTGTTCGGACTATAGGCTCGACTTGCTTGTTGACGACAATATTATACTGGAACTTAAGTCGGTAGACGAACTTTCGAGTATACATTATAAACAGTTGCGCACCTATTTGAAACTGATGAACAAACCGTTGGGTTGGCTTATTAATTTCAACGAGGACGATTTCGCCCACGGCATGATGAAGGTGCCCAACCGTTTCTACCATCAATAGCCCTGTAAGCCAAGCAGATTCCAATAGATTTCCAAGATTTGCCATGACGCGAGAGGAAGAGATAAAAGATTTCCAAGATTTCCAAGATTTCGCGAAGCGGGAGATACTGGCCTTCGCCAAAGCGCATGAGAACGACGATGTGACGCGTTTGCTGCTTAGCGCCGCGCGGTATCCTTCTATTGATATGCCGGCGGCGGTGCAGCAGATAGAGGGCCTGCGGACGGCACGTGAAAAATGGCCGTCGCTGCTGCGGTGCGAGGACTACCTATATCCGCCGCGCCTCAACCGCGAGCAGGCCTCGTCGGAGGCGGCGGCAGCATATAAAGCCTCAATATTTTCAACTTTCAACTTCCCAATATCAACTATAGCTGACCTCACTGGCGGTATGGGCATCGACACCCTGGCCTTCGCCAAGGTGGCCGGACATGTGGACTACGTGGAGCGCGACCCGATGCTCTGCGCCCTCATGAAACACAACTGCACCGCCCTAGGAGCAGACAATATCGACATCCACTGCTCCGACAGCCTGGAATGGCTTGTGGACAGCTACGACGTGCTGTTTGTCGACCCCGCACGCCGTGATATACATGGCCGCAAGGTGGCAGCCTTCGAAGATTGCACGCCCGACATACTGAAGAACATGCCTCTGCTGCGGAAACACTGCCGGGTACTCATGGTAAAAGCCAGTCCAATGATAGACATCGACCTTGCCTGCCACCAGCTGGACGGTGTGGCCGAGGTGCATGTGGTGGCGGGCGGCGGCGAGTGCAAGGAGGTGCTGTTCCTTTGCGGCGACGGGGATGGCGAGCCCATCATCCACTGTGGCCGGCACAGCTTCACCCGTGCCGGCGAGGCCACCGCTGAGGTGTGCTACTGCGAAAGTGTGGGGCGCTATCTCTACGAGCCTGATGCGGCGATGATGAAAGCCGGCCCCTACCGCAGCATCTGCCAGTGGTATGAGGTTGAGATGCTGGGACACAACACGCACATGTATACTTCAAATCGGTTGGTAGAAGACTTTCCGGGACGTCGTTTCGAGGTGCTGCGTGAGCTGAAACTCAGCAAAAAAAGTGCTGCCGAGGCAATAACCCGCGGCAGGGCGCATGTGGTCGTCCGCAACTATCCTGTGGCGGCTGCCGACTTGCAGAGGCAGTTGGGCTTGAAAGAGGGCGGCGAGCTATACGTCGTGGCCACTACTGTCGGTCACCGACCCTGTGGCTTCCTCTGCGCAAGAATGTGAAAAAAAATTTGCCAGTTTAAAAATTGTTCGTAACTTTGCACTCTCCAAAAATGGGGATGTTGTGCCTTGTCTACCCGTTCAAGGTGCACATCTTCAGGTTGATAAGTATAGAGGCTAATTATCCGTCAGCGGCCAAAATGCGATGCAATCGGCGGAGAAAAAATAGTTTTGAACATAAAACATCATCGTTAGTAAAATAAAAAAATGAGTACGTTAAGCTACAAAACCGTATCAGCCAACAAGCAGACCGTCCAGAAGGAATGGGTGCTGGTTGATGCCGAAGGACAGACCGTAGGTCGCCTGGCTACCCGCGTGGCTAACATCCTGCGTGGCAAGACCAAGCCCTGCTTCACCCCGCACGTCGATTGCGGCGACAATGTCATCATCATCAATGCCGAGAAGGTCGTCTTCAGCGGCAAGAAGGAGAGTGACAAGATTTATCAGCGCTACACCGGTTACCCCGGCGGCCAGCGTGAGACCACCCCTGCCAAGGTGCGCGCCACCCATCCCGAGCGTATCC
>JAFXUY010000102.1 GCA_017524785.1 Bacteroidales bacterium
ACATGCCCGACACCACGTCTGTCGACACCACGGGCACCGGCGGCGACACTACAGGCATAGCCACTGCCGACCTGCAGCAAATCTCCATCACCCCCAACCCCGCCACCGGCACGGTGACCGTGCGCAGCGCCGAACAGATGATCGAGATTGAGGTGGTCGACATAGTGGGCGCCAGCGTGCTGCGGCAGCAGGCCTCGGGTCTCGCGGCCAGGCTCGACGTCAAGGCCCTGCCCCGCGGCTCATATACCGTCCGCATACACACACCACTGGGCGTAACGTCGAGGAAGCTGATACTGCAATAGGCCGCCTTTTTTCTATATTTTTTGCGCTTTGCGCTGTCATATACAATATAAATATAAAAAGAGCGTTGTATATGATTAGGTGAAAAAGGTATGGCAAATAACATGGCGCATTGTGCTGGCACTGTTCCTGGTGCTCTATGTCGCTGTGGCCTTGCTCAACTACTCTTTGGTTCAGTCGTACCTGGGCTCCTCTGCCGGCAACTACTTCTCGAAGCAATGGGGCGGAAAGGTGAGCATCGGCTCGCTGCACATTTCCCCTTTCGACCACCTCGTCGCCCACAACATACTCCTCGTGGCTCCCGACAACGACACTATCCTCGACGCCGAGTCTCTACGCCTGCGGTTCCGCCACTTCCCATTCCGCAGCGGCAACATCAAGGACGGAGGACTGAACGTCGGCACCCTCGACCTGGAACGCCTCTACCTGGGAAACGCCTACTACCATTTCGCCTCTATCGTCGACTCCACAACCGACAAGGTCCACACCAACCTGCAATTCATCATAGACCATTACGCCACCGGAAACAAAGACACCACCCACACTGGCCAAACCTTTACCGTAAATGTCAAGACTGTGGTGCTCAACCATGTGCACTACCGCATGGACCTGCCCGACAAGCGCACCACGGTCTACCCCTACGGTGTGCAGATTCCGCACATGGAGTTCTACGACATCCGCGGACGTTTCAAGGACGTTCACGTTGTCAACGACGACGTGTCGGTCCGCATCATCAAACTCTCCACCGAGGAACGCTCGGGCTTCCACGTCGACAGAATAAGCGCCCGCGTGCATGTGTCGAACCGCGAGATACGCGTCGACGACCTGATTGTCGAAACGCCCCTCACCCACATCTCGCTTTCGGCCCTGCTCTCGTACAACGGCTGGGAAGAGATGGACGACTACCTGAACACCGTCCAGCATCAAGTAGACATCCGTCGAGGCACCTCGGTAGCCTTCTCCGACGTGGCCTACTGGGCGCCCGTGCTCTGGGGCATCGACGTCCAGCTGGATCCCACAGGCACAGCAGCCGGCACCATAAACGACCTGCACACCGACGGCCTCACACTCGCCTTCGGCAACGCCTCGTGCCTCACCGTGGAAGGTGCCGTGCGGATGGTGGAGAAAATCGACAGCCTGAACCTCGACCTGCGCCGTCTCGACCTGCGCTTCGAGCAAAGCGACCTCGCCCAGTTGCGCTCCATGCTGCCTCAATACATCACTCCCCAGATTGCCAAGCACCTCGACCACCTGGGCTACCTCGACCTGACCGCAACTGCAATGGGCGGACTGAACCGACATTCCTCGGCCAACATCGACCTCGTCTGCGCCCTCGGCAACCTCCGCGCCGACGCTACGGCTGTCCCCAATCAGGCTGCAGGACAATCGGGCAAAGAGGCGACAACATCCTATCGCCTCACACTCGACGCAGGCAGCGACGGTCTCGGCCTCACACCCTTCGGCAGCGACTGGCTCTCGCATACCGGCTTTGCACTGAGCACCGAAGCGACATTGGCGTCGTCGAACTTCAAACCGACCTCCGGCGAGGCCGAGCTGCAACTGACCAACAGTGTCGTCAACGGCCGGCACATAAGCCCCGCAACAGTCCGTGCAAACCTACACGACAGCACCATAGCCCTGCAAGCCGAGTGCAACGACACACTGCTGGCCTTTGCCCTTGAAGCCAACGCCAACTTGCAGAGCCACAAATACACGGCCGAGGTCGACCTCGAGAACCTCGACACACGACTGCTGCCAATCGACGCCAACCAAATAACAGTCAACACCAAGATAAAGGCCGATGTAGAAGGCACCTCGCTCGACAGCCTGGGTGGCAACCTGCATGCCCAACACACACATATCCAGATTCCAAAAGGCACCATCGACCTCAACGACATCGACTTCACCCTGCGCAGCAACGGATTGCACAAACGCATGCGCCTGCAGAGCGACCCACTCGCCCTCACTGCCGGCGGACACTTCGCCTACGCCGACCTCCCCATCATGGTGCGCCACTTCCTGTCGCAAGTGCTGCCCGCCGACTTGCAACTGGCCGCGGCTCCCGACAGTCTCCAGCTTGCCGCAATTGCCGACAACACCATCACATTCACAGCCAACTGGAACGACAACGGCGCACTCCTGTCAAATGCCGGCAGCAACATCGGCATTGCGCAAGGCACACGCCTCAGCGGCAGCTACAACCACCGCGAACTGCTCAAGATGGCCCTTCGCAGCGACTCCATCCGCATAGGTTCCATTCTCCTCGACGACCTAGGGCTCTCGTCGCGCAACGCCGGTGCCAACTACATCGTAGACCTCGAGTCGCAGCAAGTAGCCGTCGGAAACACCGACCTGCTCAACCGAATCAACGTCACACTCGGCAGCAACCCCCGACATACGAACCTCGAAATACTATGGGGCGACGGGCAAGCAACTACCAGCGGCGACCTTATGCTGCACATGGCCGACGGAAACATCACGGTAGTCCGTCCCAACCTTGTCATCGCCAACACACCGTGGACCCTCGCCATCGACTCGTTGGCACTGATTGCCCAAACAACACCATCCAACCATAAGGAGATGGCCTTGAGCGGCAACGGCATCAGCCTCTCCAGCGACCAACAACAAATCATAGCCTCGCTGGCCCTGCAGCAACGCAACACAGACCACCTCTCGCTGGACTTCCACCGCTTCGACCTCGGCCCACTATGCAAACTGCTGCTCCAGCAGTCGCCTCTCGACATCGACGGTCGCATCGACGGCCACTTCGAGATGTTCGGCCTGCACGAAACTCCTTATTTCAACGCCGCTCTCACCGTCGACTCCTGCATCGTAAACCGTCAGTCCCTCGGCGACGTATCGCTGCGTAGCTCATGGAACGCCGAGCTCAACACGTTGAACCTGAACATGGCCAGCGAGAACCTAGGGGCTACCGGATGGCTGCAACTGGGCGAGAAAGACCCCGGACTGAACTTCAGCGCCGACTTTGACAACTTCTCGCTAGCCCTCGCAGCGCCCTTCCTGGCTTCCTTCTCATCGCGCTTCCAGGGTAGCCTGCACGGCAACTTCGACATCTCCGGCACACTCTCGCGCCCACTTATCCTGGGCGAAGCAATCGTCGACGACGGAGCGCTGAAAATAGACCCTACAGGTGTCACCTACTTCTTCTCCGACAGTATTTCATTCACACAAAATGCCATAACGCTCTCGAACTTCGCCATCCGCGACCAACGCAACAACATAGCCACCCTTACCGGACAGATACGCTATAGCAACCTCGACAATATCTTCCTGGACCTTGCACTGGCCACCGACAACCTGCTGCTGCTCGACCAGCGACGTGGCGACGACTTCTACGGCACCCTTATGGCATCGGCCAACGCCACCCTCTCCGGCACCACCAACAACCTCGACATTGCCGTCACCGCCCGTACCAACCCCGGTTGCGACCTCACAGTGCCGCTATCCAACCTCAAACACGTAAAAACGCAGAACTACATCACATTCGTCAGCGACCAGCCACTCAACACACAAAACGCGAAACAGAAGACTCAAAACACGACTCTCCCCATCAATATCTCCATCGACCTAACCCTAACCCCCGACCTCCAACTCAACCTGCCGATGGACTTCTCGGAACTGCAAGTGGCCGTAGGTGCCATCGGCAACGGCGACCTCCACATCAACCTCGACCAGTCGCTCACCCCCTTCGTCACCGGCAACTACGAAATCATCGACGGCGACCTAAGCCTCAACATGCTCTCATTGCTGGAGAAGAAATTCTCTATTGAAAACGGTTCCAACCTCACCTTCCACGGTGCGCTTCCCGACGCCCGCTTCGACCTACGTGCTGTATACTCGCAACGAGCCAACCTCAGCACCCTCACGGGTACCCTCTCGTCTGTCGACAACACACAGAAATACATCCAGGTCGACGACATCATAGCCATTGCCGGCACCCTGCAGGAGCCCACCGTATCGTTCGACCTGCGCCTGCCCAACGCCGACCAGAGCGTACAAGAGGAGGTGTTCTCATACATTGACCGCAACTCTGAACGAGACATGATAAACCAGACTGTCTCGCTGCTGCTTCTAGGACAGTTCTACAATGTCTCCGGCACCGAACAAGGCGGCACCAACGCAGCCTCGGGCGGCATAGGCGCCATAGCCTCCACCATGGGCTCGTTCATGGCCGACATGGTGCAGTTTGTCGACATCAATGTAGACTACAAGGCCGCCACCGACGCCACCAACCAGCAACTGGACCTGAACATCAGCAAAGACTGGGGTCGCTGGTATCTGGAAAGCACCCTCGGCTACGGCGGTGAAAGCCGTGAGATAGAGACTACCACGGCCAACGGTACCGTCATCGACGCTCTGATTGGCTACCGTCTTTCGCCACTAGTACATCTTTTCGCCTACAATCGCACAAACACCAACGACTATACCCGCACCGACCTGCCATACAAACAAGGTGTAGGTCTTAAACTGACAAAAGACTTCGACTCGTGGAGCCAACTCTTCGGCAGTCATTTCAGAAAATCCAAAAACAAGTAAACTATTCCATGAAATACATCACCACCCTCCTACTCACACTTACCCTTGCTCTTACTGCATGCGCACAGGTTGACTATACCAACGACTCGCTACGCATAGTCAACGCCGAATGGAGCACCGATACACTTGACGGATTCACACTGAAACGCTACCATTTCGGCACCGGCGAACTGTTCTGCTCGGCTCAACATCTGTTTGTCATAGAAATTCCCGCCGACTCGCCGCGGCGCCTGGCTTTCGTATGCGACACCGTGCGCACCGAAGTATCCACACTGGCCCAACGAAGCAACGCCCTTGCCGCCGTCAACGGTTCATTCTTCGACATGGACATGGGCAACCCTATATGCTTTCTGCGCATTGATGGTGTCACGATGGGTCAGAACACCCCCGGGAAAGAAGACTCGGTGAACCGGAAATATTACCAATACGCCACACTTGCCCTTGCCGACGGCAGGCCACGCTTTGTATGCCCCGACAGCAACCGTCTGTGGGAAAACAACATGACCGACAGCAACATAATGACTGCAGGGCCAATGCTGATACGGGAAGGTAAAGCACTGCCGCAGCGCGACGACCGCACCTTTGTCACCCACCGCCACAACCGCACCGCCCTCGGCTGCAAGGCCGACGGAAGCGTGCTGCTACTTGTAGCCGACGGCCGTTTCAAGAACCAGGCCGAAGGGCTGTCGCTTCCCGAATTGGAACGCATAATGCTGTGGATGGGTTGCACCGATGCCATCAACCTAGACGGTGGCGGCAGCTCGACCATGTATGTACAAGGCCGTCCTAACGACGGTATCGTCAACTATCCTTCCGACAACCGTCGCCATGACCACGAGGGACAACGCCCTGTGTCAAATGCAATAGTTATTTATTAAGAGCAGCCTGCTTCTTGAACTCCTGGCCTATCTGGCTGGGATCCATGCGCTCGTTCTGCTCCACGCAACCCTTACGGTTGGTGCTGTAGGCACTGCAAGCCACATCCTCGCTGACATACAGCTCTTCCTCGTGGCCGTTCTCGTAGCAATAGCACAACTTGGTGCCGCACGAAGCCAACGTCAAGACGGCTAACATAGCCATCGGGACAAACAGTTTCTTTTTCATATTACAATATTACTATTTCATCAACAAAAAGCCATGCCTGCTCACCGGCACTGAGGTGCCAGTCGGGCATCTTGCCATAGTTCTCAAGGGTAATCTTGAAGTATTTGGCCCGCACCTTTTTAGCCGCAGCAAAGAGCTGTGTGTGGCTCTCGCCTTGACGGGCCTGTGGATTCTCGCCGGGAGCCTCTTTGAC
The DNA here is from genome assembly GCA_017524785.1 of Bacteroidales bacterium. Taxonomy (GTDB): domain Bacteria; phylum Bacteroidota; class Bacteroidia; order Bacteroidales; family P3; genus Colimorpha. The sequence continues at coordinate 6,155 of JAFXUY010000102.1, forward strand.
TTCCAACTTGTCGCTGTATGGCGTCCAGTTTTCTCCGTCGAGGCTATACTCCACCTTCAGGCTCTTGGGATAGAATATCCACGAGCGCATGTTCTCCAAGCAATTCACCCCTACCATACTCACCTGTTTCTCTTTGTCGAGCTCGACAACAGCCACAAAGTCTTCCTGCCAGCCTTGCCAGCCACCAATGCGGTAGTTGATGTTGCCATAGATGTTGTCAACCATACCCTCGGGGCCGTTCTCGGTGTACTGCGGAGCAGGCTGGGTGAGGTAGGTAACATGCTTGTCCGTCTGCACCTTAACTTCTTTGTGATACACCTTCTGCGAAGGCAGCAGACCCTCCCAGCAGGCGCTGGTGTCACTCACCTTGTCGCGGTTGCTCTGCAAGCGCCAGTCGGCAAAGACAGGGCATGGAGTGATGCGATATTCTTTCGGGCATTCCAGGTCTGTCAATACCACAGCGAGCGGCGACCGCTCGAAGCCTTCCACGGAAAAGAGCGGCTTTGTCTCGACCCAGATATTGCTACCGGGACAAACTTCATACATGCCGAGCGAAGCCAGCACATACCATGCGCTCATCTGGCCGCAGTCCTCGTTGCCGCAGAGGCCGTCGGGCTTGCTGGTGTAGAGTTCATTGAGTATCTTATGCACATATTTTTTAGTCTTCTCGGGCTGGCCGAGCAGACTGTAGAGCCAAGCGGCATGGTGCGACGGTTCGTTGCCATGGGCGTACATGCCTATGAGGCCTGTTACGTCGGCCTGCTCGCGGCCGCTCATACTGTTGTGACCCTCGAAGAGACTGTCGAGGAATGCCAGAGCTTTGTCTTTGCCACCCAGATGTTTGACCCATGCGTCTATGTCGTGCGGCACATAGGTGCTGTACTGCCAGCTGTTGGCCTCGGTGAAGTGGTTGTTGACCTCGGTGGGTTCGAAGGGTGTCACCCATGCGCCGTTGCGCTTCGGATGGGCAAAGCCGTTGCTGTCGATAATGTTCTGCCAACTTTGGCTACGAATCCAGTAGGTACGGGCCGTGGCACTGTCGCCAGCCAGCTCGGCCATCTGGGCTATGCACCAATCGTCGTAGGCATACTCAAGAGTCTTGCTGACAGTCTCGTTGTCGAGTTCGGACGAGAGGTAGCCCTGTTCGCCATAGGCGCGCTGGGCCTCGGTGCGGTTGCTGGTGGCCACCATGGCGTCGAGCAGCTGCTTGGGAGTGTAGCCTGCCAGTGTGCCATCCGGTTCGGCCAGATGGATATAGGCTTCGAGCATCATAGGAATGGCGTGGTAGCCTATCATGCAGTGAGTCTCGTAGCTGGCCAGCTCCCACATGGGCAGCTCGCCACCCTGCTCGAAGTTCTTCATGGCGGTATATACGAAGTCAACGGTGCGTTCAGGTTCTATCTGCGTCAACAGCGGATGCAGGGCGCGGTAGGTGTCCCACAACGAAAAGACAGTATACACCTCCCGGCCTTCGTCGGCCACATGTATCTGGCCGTCGGTGCCGCGGTAGCGGCCATCCTCGTCGCTCCAAAGGTAGGGTGAGGTCATGCAATGATATAGGGCGGTATAGAAACAGCGACGCTGCTCTTTCGAGCCTCCGTCGACATTCAGTTTGCCCAAAGCCTCCTCCCATGTCTGGTCGGCAGCAACACGGGCACTCTCGAAGTCTTTGTATTTTGCAACGATCAAGTTGCCAATGGCGCCGTTGATATCCACGCCGCTTATGGCCACCTGCAGCTCCACCTGCTTGGCGGTGGGCAACTGCACCCATGCCTGCGTCGAGTCGTCGCTCACCACAAGGCGTTCGAAGGGCACATTGCTGCGAATGGCGAAGAAGAGATGCTGGTCGGGATTCCAAGCCGCACTATGGCGGTGGCCCACAATCATGCCGTCGTCGGTGAGGCGTATGCTACCGTCGAGCAGCACGTCGCGATGGCGCAAGTCGATGACAAAACCGTTGCCCTGATCCTGAATGTAGGTGTAGCGGTGGTAGGCCACACGGCGGTCGGCAGTGAGTTCGACAATGGTGCTGGGGAAGCCGCCCTCGTCGAGCATCACCTTATAGTATCCGGCCTTGGCGGTTTCGTTCTTATGCTGGAAATGACGCTTGTAACCGTTGCGCATCTCGGGGCCGAACTGCACCTGCTGCATCTGCTGCTGGTCGACAGGCATCAGCAACACATCGCCATAGTCTTCGCAGCCGGTGCCGCTGAGGTGCGTGTGGCTGAAGCCGAAAATGGTGTCGTCGCTGTAATGGTAGGCGCTACAGCCATCCCACCCCTCAAGACGTGTGTCGGGCGAGGGCTGTATCTGCCCGAAAGGCACTATGGCGCCGGGGAATGTGTGACCGTGACCGTCGGTGCCAACCAACGGATTGACATACGATGTCAACGTGTCTTTGCCGCAAGCGGCAAAAAGCAGCACCGATGCTACAAGAAGGGCTAATCTCTTCATGATTCCGATTATTGTGTTATTATACTTTTACCACTACTCTTTGGGCATCTTGATAAGTGCCGCGGCACCGAGGATGGCCACCTCGTTGGCCTTCAGCTCGCTCATGCGTATCTGGCAGCTGCCCTGGTAGATGTTGAGCAGGTATTTGTCGAAAGCAGCGCGGAGCGGTTTCAACAGGGGCTCGCCCACTTGTGCCGGGCCGCCCATGAGGAAGATGGCCTCGGGAGCCGAGAAGGTGACGCTGTTGGCCATTGCCAAGCCCAGCCAGTCGCCCACTTTCTCCCAGGTCTTCAGAGCCACGGGGTCGCCCTGGTGTGCCGCCTCGCCAATCAGCTTGCTTGTCACCTCGCCGTCGGGCACCTCTTTGAGCATGCGCTCCTGGTCGGGATTCTCGCGACGCAGTTCGAGATAGGTCTGCACGATGCCACGGGCCGACGTGTAAGTCTCGAGACAGCCCTCGCGACCGCACGAACACTTGCGCCCGTGGGGGATGAGGATGTTGTGGCCCAGCTCACCGGCAGCACCAGTGCTACCGTGTACCAGTTTTCCGTCGACCACAATGCCGCTGCCCACGCCGGTGCCGAGGGTGAACATGATGAAGTGCTTCATGCCCTTGGCGCCTCCATAGATATATTCGCCATAGGCAGCAGCGTTGGCATCGTTGCTGAGCACCACCGGCACAGGGAGGTATTTGTGTATCTCCTTGCCAAAGTCGAGGTTGCCTTTTATGGTGAGGTTAGGCGCATTGTCTACGCAGCCGGTATAGAAGTTGCCGTTGGGGGCGCCGATGCCGATGCCCTCTAGCTGCACCGGCATACCGTCGATGGCCGACTGCTCTTCCACCATGGCCTTTATTTCGCGCATCATATCGCGCACATAGGGTTCGAGTTCGGTGTAAGCGTTGGTCGGTATGTTGCGACGCTGAATGATATTTCCATTCTCGGTCACCATTCCCATGTCGGTATTGGTGCCGCCCATATCCACTCCGATAGAGTATTTCATATCCTTTTTTATTATTAAGTTTGAAAGTGCAAAAGTACACTTTTTTTCAGACATGACAAAAAAAACCGCCTCTCTTTCGAAAGGCGGCTGTTTTTTCAAACCTGAAAGGCTGTCTTAGAAGCGATAGCGCACACCGACAGCGGCGAAGAAGAAGAACGGGTCGGTGTCGAGGTGCAGCACATCGACCATCGGGCGGACGTCGAGCGACAGCTGCAGGGGGAAGTCGAAATTATACTCGACACCACCCTGGGCGCAGATACCAAGACCAAGTTCGGCAGCGGTGTTGTCGTTGAAATGACGGAAGCGCAACTGGGCGCCGGGGCCGATGAACCAGCCGAAGCCCTTCACGATGTTGAACGTCCAGTGGTAGGCACCGGTGACGGTCATGTCATTGTAGTGGTGGGGACCGTTGGGATAGATGCCGAGGTCGGCCTCTATGCGGTTGGACTCGCCCATGCCGAACTGAACCGAAAGCTCACCGCCGAAGACGTTACCGCCCGAGAAACGGCCACCGAGGTTGACCTGCGAGAAGGCCACGCCGCCAAACAGAACGACGGCAACAATAGTAAGTACGATTTTCTTCATAATTGTATTGTTTTTTAATGTTGTTGTTTTTTTGCCCTATAACGGCAGATATCCGTCGTTATTGTGCATGGCAATAAAAAAAACCACCGCCCCAAGACTGGGGCGATGGCCAAAACAAAAGCGTATGAAAAAATTTATTCTTATATGCTTCGCTTATTTTTTCTTCAGGTATTCCTGCACATTGTCGGAGGCAACGATTTCCTCTTTGAACATGTAGGCGCCGGTCTTCTCGGAGCGGACCATGCGGATAACCTTTGCAAAACTCTTACCGGTAGAGGTCTTCAGGGTAGCAACAACTTTCTTTGCCATAGTCTAAATCTCCTATTCTTTTACTTGATTTCTTTGTGAACGGTGACCTTCTTGAGGAAGGGGTTGTACTTCTTGAGCTCCAGACGCTCCGGAGTGTTCTTTTTGTTTTTGGTGGTGATGTAACGGCTCATGCCGGCGACACCGCTTGCCTTCTGCTCGGTGCACTCGAGGATAACCTGCACACGTGCGTCTTTATTTTTCTTTGCCATAACTGTTTTTGTTTTCTATTCTTAACTCATTGACTCCTAAAAAGAAAAGAGCATCAACAATTCATTTCTAGGCATTCAAATCGGCTGCAAAGATACAACCTTTTTTGAAACTGGCAAAATTTTTTTTCTTTCACCATAAAAAAAGTGAACAACCTACTTGTTGACGCTGTCGGGGATTATATGCGTGGAAAGCCGCCAAAGTGAGAGTCTTGCCAATAGTGACGAATCCTCTGCACCAGGGCACCACCAAGAGCCCACCAGAGCCGCCGAAAAGTAGTCTTCATTTTCAATTGTTTACCGGTTATTCTTCAGTCGTTCTTCAGTGATCACTGAAGAACGACTGAAGAACAACTGAAGAACAACTGAAGAAAAGAGCACCCTTATAGGGAGTATACGAGGTTTTGGCATGCACGACTATGAGTCGGACCTGTTTCGAGCACGTCTGGCAACATGGTGGGTATATGTACAAAAAACGAGACGAAAACACAGTTATCGACAGGTTGTTATTAACTTTTTATATATAGTTCGCAAACAATTGTTAAAAAAGGCGTATCTTTGCAAACTGAAAACAATAACGATACAATGGATCCAAGAGCAGAGAACATTGGCGACAAATACATTGATTTAGAAAAGATTCTGGCCGCCAAAAAGGTAAAGGCACCCAAGTTTGTGTTGCGGTGGGCGGAACGCATATTGCACATTCCAGAACTGAATCAAGGCATCTACCTCAACCGCGAGTACTTCGGGTTGGACTTCGTGTATAAGTTTCTAGAAGGGAGCGACCCTCAAGATTTGCACATCAAGATAAACACCGTAGGCGAGACGAACATCCCCACGGAGGGCTACCCGATGGTTGTTGGCAACCACCCGCTGGGCGGCCCTGACGGGCTGGCACTTATGGGCGCCGTGGGCCACGTAAGGAAGGACATCAAGTTCCCTGTCAACGACTTCCTGCTCTACCTGCCTGGGCTGAAAGAGCTGTTCTACCCCATCGACAAGGTGAATAAGACGCGCGCCCTGGCAAGTCTCGAGGAGGCCTTCGCCGCCGAGACGGCATTGCTCTACTTCCCGGCAGGCCTGTGCTCACGCCTGCAGAAAGGCGAAATAAGAGACCTCGACTGGAAAGCTACCTTCATCAAGAAAGCCGTGCGCTACCACCGCGACGTGGTGCCAGTGTTCACCGACGCACACAACCGCATGAGCTTCTACCGCACCGCAAAGGTGCGCAAGGCTCTGGGATTCAAATTCAACTTCGAGATGGCCCTGCTGCCTGCCGAGATGTATGCCCAGCGCGGCAAAACCTTCGGCATCACCTTCGGCCGTCCCATTCCCTGGCAAACCTTCGACAATCGCCACACGGCGCAGGAATGGGCCCAAATGGTGAAAGACCACGTATACAAACTGAAAGACAACCCTGAAGCAACCTTTGAAGTATGACAGACCTTAGTTACATAGCGCAGCCCGTCGACCGCGAGCTGATAAAGAACGAGCTTAAGCAGAAGCACTTCCTGCGGAAGACAAACCGCGGAAAGAAAGAGATATACATCACCACGGCGCACCTGTCGCCAAACATCATGAGGGAGATAGGCCGCCTGAGGGAGTTGAGCTTTGCAGCCGACGGCGGCGGCACCGGCAAGGAGGTCGACATCGACGAATACGACACCCTGCCCGACCCCTACTGCTGCAAGCAGCTCTTCGTGTGGGACACCGAGAACGAGGAGATAGTGGGCGGCTACCGCTACAACCACGGCAGCACTATGCTGCGTCGCGAGGACGGCACCATAGCCACCCCCACGGCCGAGCACTACCAGTTCAGCCAGGAGTTTCTGGACAACTACCTGCCCTACACCGTCGAGCTGGGACGCGCCTTCGTGCAACCCGCCTACCAGCCGTCGACCGACGTGCACAAAGGGCTCTACTCGCTCGACAACCTGTGGGACGGCATCGGCGCACTGGTGCTCGAATTTGCGGAAACACGCTACTTCCTGGGCAAGATAACCATCTACGACAACATGGACACCGAGGCGCGCGACCTGATGCTCTTCTTCTACCGCAAATACTTCCCCGACCCCGACGGACTGATGTGGCCATTCCACCCCACCAACATCAAAATGGACCTCAACGAACTGAACCGCATATTCAACGGGCGCAACTACAAAGAGGACTACCAGGTACTGCTGCACGCGGTGCGTAGCCGCGGCTGCACGGTGCCGGCGCTGGTGAATGCCTACATGAACCTCAGCTCCACCATGCGCTACTTCGGCACCTGCCCCGACCACGGCCTGCCCGGAACCAACGGCATAGGCATCCTCATCACCCTCAAGGACATCAACGAGGACAAGCGCCTGCGGCACATCGAGAGCTATGTGGACAAGAACGCCAAGCTAGACCGCCGCCGCCTGTTCAAGATAGACATGAAACGGCTGCCGTGGTGGAAGAACACCTCCGACGAGGAAGCCGAAGCCCTGCTCGAACTGCGCGACCTGAAGGACAAGCAGCGCATGCGCGAAGCGCTCAAAGAGAAGCAGAAAGTGCTGAAACAGGAGCTGAAGAACATCAAACGCGTCACACGCAAACTGAGGAAGAGCGATGACGATTAAGAGCGCAGTATTCACGGTGAGCAGTCCTTCGTGGCGCAAGTGCCCCACAGACGGGCGGGCAGAGTATGCATTCATAGGCAGGAGCAACGTGGGCAAATCGTCGCTCATCAACATGCTCACCGGCATCAAAGGGCTTGCAAAAACCAGCGGCCGCCCAGGGAAGACGCAGCTCATAAACCATTTCCTAATCAACAACGAGTGGTACCTGGTCGACCTGCCAGGCTACGGCTACGCCCGCACCAGCAAGTCGACCCGCGAGCAGTTCAGCGCCATGATTCGCGAGTACTTCCTGCACCGCGAAGAGCTGGCCAACACTTTCGTGCTCGTCGACAGCCGCATACCACCGCAGCGCATAGACATCGAGTTCATCAACTTCCTTGGCCAGAACGGTGTGCCGCTCACCATTGTCTACACAAAGACTGACAAAGAGAAGCAGCGCGAGGTGATGGCCAACATCAAGAAAATGAAGATGACATTGAGCGAGATATGGGAGGAGCTGCCGCCGATGATTCTCACCTCGTCGCTCACCGGCTACGGGCGCGAGGCGGTGCTGGAACAGATTGAGACAATAAACACGAGTATAAATAAATGAAGAAGTTATTTTTAGCAGTCACTTTTATCGCTGCCCTTTTCTCGTTGCAGGCACAGCAGACAGCCGAGCTGGATAGGATGGTGAACCAAATTCGCCGCGAGACCGGTATGAAGCACGGAACGCTGGCAGTGACAGTGCAGAATGCCACAACAGGAAAGATAATATACAGCCAGAACGGCGAGACGTCGATGACGCCGGCGTCGGTGGCCAAGCTTTTCACCACAGGTGTAGGTTTTTCAAGGCTGGGGCGCGACTTCCGATTCACCACCAAGATAGCCGTGCGCGGCGACATTGACCGCGACGGCGTGCTGCACGGCAACATATATATATTTGGCGGCGGCGACCCGCTGCTGGGTTCGTACCGTTACCGCCAGACGTCGCCCGACTCGCTCTTCGCGGGCTGGATGCGCGCTCTGCGCCGCAAAGGCATCAGGCGTGTCGACGGAAGGGTGTGCTACAACACCACCATCTTCGACGAGCAGCCGCTGCACGACAGCTGGCAGTGGGGCGACGTGGGCAACTACTACGGTGCCGGTGCTTGCGGTCTGAACTTCCACGAGAACATGTATTTTGTTCACTTCAACGCCGGCAAGAAGATTGGCTACCCCGCCACGGTAGCACGCATAGTGCCCAAGAACATAGACATCCATGGCATCTGCGAGGTGACAACAGCATCCGAGAACAGCGGCGACCAGGTAGTCATCTACGGTAGTCCTACGTCGAAGGAGCGCATCTACCGCGGCACCGTACCGCTGGGCAAGAGCGACTTCGCCGTGCGTGGTGCCATGCCCAACCCAGCCCGCAACTGCGCCGACCTGTTCTCTCTCTACCTGCGCACACACGGCATCGGGGTGGCATCAACGGCGATGCAGGTGTACTCCACGCCCGACAGCCTGCGTCAGACGCTCGACTACTACAGCACTTCTTACTATACAATTGCACAGTACACCAACCTGACGAGCAACAACGTATATGCCGAAAGCATTTTCAAATACCTTGGCTATGCCAAGTACGGCATCGGCTCTTTTGCCAACGGCAGCCGCGCGGTAACGGAATGGATGAAGGAGAAGGGGCTGGATATCGACGGCGTGAACGTGGTCGACGGCAGTGGCCTGTCGCGACTGAACCGCACCACCACCGAATTCCTGTGCAACTACCTGACTGCCGTGAGCAAAGAGGCTTTCTTCGACGACTTCCTTCAGTCTATTGCCAAGGTCGGCGAGAGCGGCACTGCCAAGAACCTGCTGCCCAACTTGCCTGCCGGCATAACTATGCGTGTGAAGACTGGAACAATGGATGGCGTGAAATCGTATGCTGGATATGTCATCACGCCCAACGGACAGACGCTGACCTTCGCGATAGTTAGCAACGGGCACGATGGCAGCGACCGCGCCGTAGCCGACAAGCTGAACAAGATACTCTACAAGATAGCGACGATATACTAAAAAACAACGGGGGCCGCGGCAAAGCCGCAGCCCCCTCATTTTCTCCGTATCTCTTCTATCTGATAAGGAAGGAGAACTTATTGAAGTTCTTCAAGGCTATGCCCGTACCACGTGCCACGGCGCGCAGTGGGTCTTCGACGATGTGCACCTGCAGTTTGGTCTTGCTGCTTACACGCTGGTCGAGGCCACGGAGCAAGGCACCGCCTCCGGCCAGGTAGATGCCGGTCTTGTAGATATCGGCTGCCAGCTCGGGAGGCGTGGCGGCCAGGGTGTCGAGGATAGCCTGCTCAATCTGCGCTATCGAGCGGTCGAGGGCATGGGCGATTTCCTTGTAGTTGACGCTAATCTCTTTGGGCAGACCGGTGAGGAGGTCGCGGCCAAGGGTGCGGAAGTCCTCGGGCGGGTCGGCCAACTCGCTGACGGCAGAGCCGACGGCAATCTTCACCTTCTCGGCCATACGCACACCGATAATCATATTGTGCTGGCGCTTCATGAAGTCGACCACGTTCTCGTTGAACACGTCTCCGGCCACACGGATAGAGTTGTTGCACAC
>JAFXUY010000103.1 GCA_017524785.1 Bacteroidales bacterium
AATCTTCCTATTGCTAATGCTGCACTCTGTTGAATAGATGGAACACTATCTAATAATAATGGACGAAGTAATGCCATTGCTCCTGCTGCATGAAGAGCCTCTATATTATTCGCTCTTGATGCCAATTCTGCTATACTTTGAACAAATGAAATTCTTGCCTTCTGATGTTCATGCCCACGCCCCAGAAGAAGCTCAGACGCGGTGCAAAGTCGTCGACGCTCATGCCAGCCTTGACACCGGCACGCAGGTACTCAAGACCGTCGGCCAGCGTGTATGCCAGCTCGATGTCGGCGGTGGCACCGGCCTCCTGCATGTGGTAGCCGGAGATGGAAATGCTGTTGAACTTGGGCATGTGCTTCGAGGTGTACTCGAAGATGTCGGCGATGATCTTCATCGACGGCAGCGGGGGGTAGATATAGGTGTTGCGCACCATGAACTCCTTGAGGATATCGTTCTGGATGGTACCCTGTAGCTGGTCCTGCGGCACACCCTGCTCTTCGGCGGCGATGATATAGAAAGCCAGGATGGGCAGCACGGCGCCGTTCATGGTCATCGAGACGGACATCTTGCCGAGGTCTATCTGGTCGAACAGAATCTTCATGTCGAGGATGCTGTCGATTGCCACACCTGCCTTGCCGACGTCGCCCACGACGCGCTCGTGGTCGCTGTCGTAGCCACGGTGTGTGGCCAGGTCGAAGGCGCAGCTCAAACCCTTCTGACCGGCGGCGATATTGCGGCGGTAGAAAGCGTTACTCTCCTCGGCTGTCGAGAAACCGGCATACTGACGGATGGTCCACGGACGCATCACATACATCGTCGAGTAAGGTCCGCGCAGGAACGGCGCGATACCAGCGGCATAGTTCAGGTGCTCCATGCCCTCGAGGTCTTTCTTGCCGTAGGCGGGCTTCACGTCAATCTGTTCAGGAGTCTTCCAGTTCTTCTCTATATGGTTCTCCTGCTCCCACTGGGCGAAACTCTCTTTGTTTTCGTCGCCTTTGCGAAAGTCGACATTCTGAAAGTTAGGTCTCATTATCAAATGTTTATATTGTTATCGTATCGTTTGTTTGAACTGCAAATATAATAAAATAATATAACGTGACCAAATTTATTTGGTCGTTACAGTTTTTATTCGTATCTTTGCACCATGAAACGAATACTTTTTGTCTGTCACGGAAATATCTGCCGCAGCCCAATGGCGGAGTTCATCATGAAGAAGCTCGTGCGCACCGCCGGCCTCGAAGAGGAGTTCGAGATTGCCTCGGCAGCCACCAGCACCGAGGAGATAGGCAATCCCGTCTACCCCATGGCGCGCCAGGAACTGGCCAAGCACGGCATCGGCTGCCCCGGCCATCATGCCCGCCAACTCACCACCGACGACTACGACCACTACGACATGATCATCGGCATGGAGGCGGAGAATATCAAGAACATGATGCGCATACTGGGTGCCGACCCCGACGGCAAGCTCAGCCTGCTGCTCGACCACACCGACCACCCCCGCGACATCGCCGACCCTTGGTACACACGCAAGTTCAACATCGCCTGGGCCGACATCTACGAAGGCTGCACGGCCCTTTTCAACAAGCTCACCGCCGATGGCCGAGCAGCAGATTGACTACGAGCAGGCTGAAACTCTCGGCATCTCGCACGAAGCCTACGACGAAGTGCTCGACATCATAGGCCGCATTCCCACCATCGACGAGCTCTCCACCCTGCTGGCCATGTGGGAGAGCAATGGCAAACAGCAGAGCCTCTACGGCTGGCTCCGCGGGCAGAAGCACACCGTGGAGCGCGACGAATACCTCTACAGCGGCACCGCCGACCACCGCAGCATTCGCGAACCCAAAGTCAAGGAATGCCTCGCCATTGCCAAAGACCTCTGCAAAAATTCTTCATTCCTCACCACTCACTCCTCACTTTCAACCGGCCTCCTGCTTTACATGGTAGGCAATGTCAGCAGCGAGTTTGCCGACTCTGAGTATGCCCGCCGCTGCCTGCACCTGGTTGACGAGGCCATGGCCACCAATGGCCACGACGAGGACTGCCAGTACATAGAGATGATTCTCGGCGCACTCGAATCCAACGGCATACTACTCGGCCCCCACTCTGTCGCCCATGGCGGCCTCTTCTGCTCCCTGCTGCAATTTGTCGCACCGTTGGGGTATGATATCATCATTCCCCGCGAGGTGCGTCTCGACGCTTTTCTCTTCGGCGAGGAGGCGGGACGTTACCTTGTGGCCGTCGATGAGCAGCACGACGACCAGTTCCTGCTGAAACTCGACGAGGCCCGTCTCAACTGCTGCTTCCTAGGCCGCACAACAAAGAACCGCATCATGGTCGACGGTTATGACTTCGGTCCGGTAAATTCTTTCATCAAAAAATAAAAGAAGCGGCGCGCCATCTGGCGCGCCGCTTCCTATTCCAAACCGTATCGGCAAAGCGAAACGGACTAATGGCGTTTCTCTTTGATACGGGCCTTCTTACCGGTGAGGTCGCGCAGGTAGAAGATGCGGGCGCGGCGCACAGCACCGTGTTTGTTGACATCAATCTGCTCGATGAACGGGCTGGCGAAGGGGAATATACGCTCCACGCCGACGCCGTTGGCGATCTTGCGGACAGTAAAGGTCTCAGTGGCTCCGCTTCCACTGCGCTGCAGCACAACGCCCTGGAAGTTCTGGATTCTCTCTTTGTTACCTTCCTTAATCTTATAATGGACGGTGATGGTATCGCCAGCCTTGAACTCGGGGAACTCCTTGCGCTCGACAAGGTTCTCCACATACTGCATTAATTCAGTTTTTCCCATGACAAATAGATTCTTTTAGTGGTTCAACTCTTATTTCTTAACCATCTTGACAACAGCGGTGAAGGCCTCGGGATTGTTCATAGCGAGGTCAGCAAGCACCTTGCGGTTGAGCTCGATGTTGTTCTTGTGAAGTTCGCCCATAAAGACGGAGTACGAGATACCGTTGATGCGGCAACCGGCGTTGATACGGTTGATCCACAGCGAGCGGAACTCGCGCTTC
>JAFXUY010000104.1 GCA_017524785.1 Bacteroidales bacterium
AAGAGGCCTTCGCTCTCCATGGTCTCGAGCAGATGGGTGGCGTCGTGCAGCACCTTCTGCGCACGGCTCTTGATGATGCCGCCCTCCTTGAACTCGACCTCCTCGCCGATATCCTTCATGTTGTTGAAGATGTACTTGGCGTTCTCGATCGAGAGGTAGCGGTCGCTCATGAAGGGGGTGTGGATAGCCTCGGTGGGCATACCCAGCAGCTGCAGTCCCTGGTGCGTCCACTGGCCGATGACGTTGAACAACGCATCCTGGATGTGGCCGCGGAAGATATTGCCGGTCATGAACTTCGTCGGGGGCATATACTTCAGCGGTGCGTTGGGGAATATCTCGCGCAGCATCTGGGCCTGTGCCAGCTCGTAGAGGAAGCCGTTTTCGAGCATGGGGTCCATCTCGAAGGCGTGGCCGAGGCCCATCTGTTCCTCGGGCAGGCCGGCCATCAGGGCCAGCTGCTCGTTGATGAGGTCAGAAGCCAGCACCGTGTGCGCCTCTTCGTAGGCGTCGGCGGTGGTGAGGTAGTTGTCCTCGCCGGTGTTGATGATGACGCCGGCAAAGCCGTTGATGATACGGCTCATATACTGGTCGATAAGCGTGCGCTGCATATTGATGTCGCGGAAGAGGATGCCGTAGAGTGCGTCGTTGAGCATCACGTCGAGTCCTTCCAGAGCGCCCATGGCGGCAATCTCGGGCATGCAGAGGCCCGAGCAGTAGTTGCAGAGGCGTATGTAGCGGCCCACTTCCTCGCCCACTTCGTCGAGGGCTTTGCGCATGATGCGGAAGTTCTCCTGGGTGGCGAAGGTGCCGCCGAAGCCTTCGGTGGTGGCGCCGTAGGGCACGTAGTCGAGCAGGCTCTGGCCGGTGGTGCGGATAACGGCTATGATGTCGGCACCCTGGCGTGCGCCGGCCTGTGCCTGCACCACATCCTCGTAGATATTGCCGGTGGCCACGATGATGTAGAGGTAGGGCTTGCTGCCCTCGCCTATCGTCTCGATGTATTTCTCGCGGCGCAGGCGGTTGCCGCGCACCTTCTCGACGGTGGCGTCTATCACAGGCTTCAGGGCCTTGTCGATGTCGGCTTTCGCATGCACCGGCAGTTTGGTGATGTCGAGGGTGCCGGCGGCGATGGCCTCGGCAATCTGCTGCGGGGTCTTGCCGGTCTCTACCATGGCGTTGCCCACATAGAACATCACACCTTCGCCAAGCACACCGTTGCTCTTCAGGTGGTCTACCACGACATTGGGCATCGGGACCTCGTTGGCGTCAATGCCGTCGATGGCAAGGAAGCGACACAGCGTGCGCTCCACGGCCACCGTGGTATAGTCTTCTACGAAATCCTGCACCTGTCCGGCAATCCTGCGGGCCACGTCGCGTGCATGCTCAACCTCGTTAAAATCAAGTCCTACTTTACTTTTCTGCATTGTTCTTATAGTATTTTGTTTATTGTTACAGGCACTTTAAATCAAAATGCAAAGATACGAACTTTTTTTAAATTACTATAAAAAAAATAAAAAAAGGTCGTCCGGACCTCCGGACGACCACATCTCTCTTGCCTGCCGCAACCCGTCATTCCCTCACCACAACGGCGTCGGGATACTTCGACATGTCGAGCTTGAAGTAGCTGTCGCTCAAGCCTATCTTCACCTTGGTAATAGTCATCACCACCTTGGCGCCTTTGGCCGAGGTGCGCATCTCGCGCAGGTAGTAGTTCTTGGCCGACACCTTCATGGAAAGTTTCTTTAATTCCGACTTCTTGTCGACGGGGTCGGAATAGTCTATCTCATAATAGCCATCCTTCAGCTTCATCTTGGCCTTGCGGAAGCCCTTGGCCATGTCGAGGTCTATGCCCTCGTCGTCCTTGTCCTTCCTGCCTTTGCTGATGCGGATGGTGTCGCTCTCGCCATAGTTTCTCACCTCCCACGACTCGTTGCCGTCGTAGCCCGAAAGGAAGGTCACCGACATGTTGAGCACCTTCATGGTCATCGACGAACGGTTCTTCTCGCCCTTGCTGCCAATCACCAGCTGCGAGTTGGTGAGCGCCACTGGTCCCATCGACACTTTCATGTCCATCGTATACTCCAGTCCGGCAGGGTTGCTCATGGCAGCCTGGCACTTGTCCATCACCGCCGTCACCTCGGCGGGGATCTGTGCCCACGCGCTTATGGCCGACAGCATTACAGCCACAATAAGAAATGCAATCTTTTTCATTTACAATATATTACAATACCATTCTTTGCAATTCGCCTTGCAAAGATACAAAAACTTTTACATTCGCAAGCTAAAAAACGGCTTTCACCCAACCGGCGCATGCCCTACCCTTGCGGTGGCGGGCCGGAGCAGAGCGAGGGTTGCGGGGCCGTGGCGTCCGCGGCGGCGCCGACAGGCTCGGCGGCAGTGGCGGCAGGCAACGCGCCGTCGCCGGCAACAGTCTCGTTGTCAGCCTCGTCGTCCATATCCGTAGCGCCAGGCTCCAGCGGGCCGCCGCCAAGGTAGAAGCTGTCTGATGTGCAGCCCAGATAGTCCTGCACAAAGCCCCACACATGCACTTCGCGGCCCTCCCATTCGGACGGCAGTGCCACGGCCATGCGTTTGTGCCACCGCAGGCCCGGGGCTGCCAGCATGCCCAACGAGAGCGACGGGCAGTAGATGTAGAGCTGCACCAGGTCGCTGGCCGAACCCCACAGGTGGCTCGGCAGGCGGCTGTATTCCACGGTCATCACCAGGTGCTCGTCGATTTGCGGCACGTCGAAGGCCACCGGCGGCACATTGCCCATGCTCACAACAAGATGCTGATAGTCAACCGTAAGCTGCTCGTCTTCCCAGCCGAAGCATTCCTGGTTGCGCTGCACGAAAAGGTTGCTCTCGGTCATGCCCATGGCCAGCGACCGCTCGCGCAGGCCTAGGTGCAGCACGTCGAGCATGTCGGCCGCCAGCCGCACCTCTTCGCGGAACATCCAGCGGTGCCTCATCTGCTCGTCGGTGCGCGGATTGCGCACCTCGGCGGGCTTGCTGCGCACGCACCATTTGCCACGCCATTTGTAGCCCACTGCAGGCCCCAGGTTCCCCCTGAAGCCACCTAGGTATCCGGTATCCTGTTTCGCCATGATGTTTAGGTATTTACATTGTTAATAACATCTATCATAACGTAATATTCGACTTATTATTGCCTACTGCAGAAAATTTTTATAAGGCGGGCATAAGCCGATAATAAAGAGATAAGAAAGAGATGGTGGCGGTTCAACGCTGAAACACAGGCACCTTGCGGGGGGCCGCAAGACGACAAATCGGACGGTTTGAACGATTTTTTTTCTACCTCGACAGCAGGCGGCGGAGCCAATAGCGGCAGTTGGCGGCGGTGGAGCGGAGGAAGCATACCGTGGGGGCTGCCAGACGGGCGCCGACAAACACCCAGGCCACGGCCACCAAGCCCCACCAGGCACCGATGTCGGCCAGGCGGCCCATCCACGCGCCGCCGGTGGCGGCCATGACGATGCCTATGACGATGGCATAGAGGATTGAGAGCGCAAAACGCACGCCGAAGTTGAACGAGCTGCGGAACTGTGGGTCGGCGACTTTCTTCTTTACTATAAGATGTGTGGGCAGGAACGGCAGCGGATAGCAGAGCAGGCAGAAGAGCGCCACCCAGCGCACCAGGGGCACTGCCACCACGGCGGCGGCCACGGCGGCCAGCAGCAGCACGGCGGCCAAGGTTGCGGCCAGCGGCCAGTGTTCCTCCTGTAGCCCGCGGTGGTCTTCAATGTTCAGCTTGCCGCTTTCCACATCGCGGGCAATCTGCTGCCGCATCAGGAAGCGGTTCCAGGCTGTGTTGCGCAGGCCGCGGCGGCGGCGGTAGTCGCGGTTGAGGCGGTTGCAGAGGATGTATATCGCGTCGTAGCGGTCGTTGTCGCGTATGTCGAGCATCAGCGGCGAGAGGGCCTCGGCCAGGGCGTCGCGCATCTGGTTGAGGGCCACGGGCTCGTCGGCCAAGTAGGCCTCCATGAAGGGCTTCACGGGGATGGGACGGCCGATGTTGACCACGAGATTGCTGTAGGGGCGCTCGTAGTCGTCGAAGTCGATACCCGTGGGCACGATGTACAAAGGATGGTCGCCCAGGCGCTGCTGCGTCTCGCCGGCAATGCGGAACATGCCCTTGCCGAAGGGCAGCAGGTGGTGGCGGTTGTTGTGGCGCCCTTCGGCCATGAGGCAGAGGGGGTAGCCGTCGAGGAGCACGTCGCGGCTCTGGTCGAAGATGGCCTGGTTCTTGCCGAGGCTGCTCTTGCCGTCGCGTATGCGGTAGACGGGCATGATGCGCAGGAAGGTGAGTATGGCGCGCAGCGTGGGCTTGGCGAAGAGGTCGGCACGGGCCAGGAAGACGGGCGGCTTGGGCGCGAAGCAGAGCACGGCGAGGGGCTCCATGAGGGCCTGCTGGTGGCAGGGGGCTATGATGTAGGCGCCGTCGGCGGGCAGGTTGTCGAGCCCGCGGACCGTGAAGTGGTGGTAGTGGCAGCGCGTGGCATACTGCACCAGCGGGCACAGAATATTGTACAACAGATTGTTATCCTGTATTTTCTTTGACATGGACGACATTTTTTTCATTGCAAATATACGAAATAATACTCTTCTGCGTTACTTTTTTTGATTAAAAGGAACTAGAACACACATGCAATCAAGCAATCAAACAATCAAGCACTCAATATTATGACATCGTTTGCCGACCTTTCTGCCTGGACATGGCTCATCCAGTTCTTCATCATCGTGGTGGCCCTTCTGGTGGCCAACCTGGTGCGTTGCAACGTGCCGCTCTTCCGCCGCAGCCTGCTGCCGTCGGCCCTGCTTGCAGGCTTGCTCATCCTCTGCCTCAAGCCCCTGGGCTTCTTCTCGGAGCTGGTGGACAAGCACGCCATGGAGATTGTCACCTACCACGCCCTCGGCCTCGGCTTCGTGGCCATGGCCCTGAAGAACAAGAAACTGAAGAGCGCCACCTCGACCATCAAGGTGGTTGAGACCGGCGCCGTCACCGCCAGCACCTACATCCTGCAGGGCCTGGTGGGCCTGAT
The DNA here is from genome assembly GCA_017524785.1 of Bacteroidales bacterium. Classification (GTDB taxonomy): domain Bacteria; phylum Bacteroidota; class Bacteroidia; order Bacteroidales; family P3; genus Colimorpha. The sequence continues at coordinate 5,061 of JAFXUY010000104.1, forward strand.
AATTACCGTGCCGCTGTTTCTGTTCGGCAAGGAGCTGTTCTATGCCTCGGGCCTGCTGCTGCCCATGGGCTACGGCCAGGGTCCCGGACAGGCGCTGAACTTCGGCGTCACCTTCGCCCAGTGGGCCGAGGGACAGGGGCTGGTGTTCCACGGCTCCGACTTCGGACTTAGCATCGCCGCCACGGGCTTCATAGTGGGCAGCCTGGTGGGCGTGATATATATGAATGTGCTGCGCCGCAAGGGCAAGCTGAAGGTACGCGGGAAAGCCGAGGCTGAACACTACACGCTGGCCGACTACGAGTCGGAGGGCGAGATACCGCACTCGGAGTCGATCGACAAGCAGACGGTGCAGCTGAGCCTCGTGCTGCTGGTCTACGCGATGGTGTTCCTGCTGATGTACGGCGTGCAGCATCTGGACCTCGGCAAGTTCGGCACCAACACGCTGAAGCCGCTGGTGTGGGGCTTCAACTTCCTGTGGGGCACCCTCATAGGCGTGCTGGTGCGCTGGGTGATAGGCCGTCTGCGCAAGAGCAACCTCATGCAGCGCGAATATATCAACAACTACACCCTCGACCGCATTGCCGGCACATGCTTCGACTTCATGATTGTGGCAGGCACCGCGGCCATCGACTTCAACAACCTGCGCGGCCTATGGCTGCCGCTGATACTGGTGTGCACCCTGGGCGCCGTGGCCACCTTCTTCTATGTGCTGCGCTGCTGCAAGAAGCTCTATCCCGACTACGAGTACGAGGGCTTCTTCTCAATGTTCGGCATGCTCACCGGCACCGCCAGCAACGGCATGATTCTGCTGCGCGAGATAGACCCGCGCTTCGAGACCCCGGCGGCCAACAACCTGGTGCTGCAGACCATCCCGGCACTGGCCTTCGGCTTCCCGGTGCTGCTGCTGATGGGCTTCGCGCCGCAGAGCCTCGGCAACACACTCATCACCATGGGCATCATGGTGGTGGCGCTGCTGCTGTTCGGACTGTTCATCTTCAGAAAAACGAAAAAACACTAACCCATGAAAAGAATTATTCTCGTATCGCTATTCCTCGCCTGTGTGCTGACAGCATCGGCCCAGGACACTACCCGCCACATACGCAAGGGCTGGACCTTCGGCGTGCTGCCCAGCGTGGCCTACGATGCCGACCTCGGCTTCCAGTACGGCGCGCTGACCAACATCTACTACTTCGGCGACGGCTCGACCTATCCCGAGTACCTGCATTCGTTCTACGCCGAGGCGGCCTACACCACCAAGCATTTCGGACTCTTCCGCTTCAGCTACGACTCGAAGCACCTCATCCCCAAGCACCGCCTCAGCGTCGACCTCACCTACCTGCCAGACCAGATGTGCGACTTCTACGGCTTCAACGGCTACCAGAGTGAATACAACGCCGCCTACTCGAACCAGGACGACGCAGCCTACATCTCGCGCGCCTACTACAAGTACCACCGCGACCTGTTCCGCTTCAGCGCCGACCTGCAGGGTTCCATCACCAAAGACCTCTATTGGAATGCCGGCATCGGCCTGCTGCACTTCAATGTGGGCACCGTCGACATCGACCGTCTGAACTCGTACACCAAGAAAAAGGAAAAGTGGCTGCCCGACACGGTTACGCTGTTCGACTACTATGTCAGGGACGGCTACATCAGCGACGCCGAGTCGAAGGGTGGCTCGCACCCCTACCTGCACGGCGGCGTGACGTATGACACACGCGACCGCCTGCAGAACCCCACCCGCGGCATACATGCCGACGCTTTCGTCACCTACTATGCCGGCATCGGCAATATGAAGGACTACAACAACCTGAAGCTCAACCTGGGTTTCCGCCACTATATTTCCATCTATAAAGACCGTGTCATCTTCGCCTACCGCTTAGGCACGCAGCTCAACTTGGCCGGCGACTGCCCCTTCTACCTCAACACCTACCTCAACCAGCTCTACATGCAACGCGTGGTGTACGAGGGACTCGGCGGTGCCAACTCGGTGCGCGGCATCATGCGCAACCGCATCCTTGCCCCCGGCGTGGCCTTCGCCAACGTCGAACTGCGCACACGTGTGGCAAGTCTGAAAGTGGGAAAGAATATGTTCTACCTCGGCCTCGTGCCCTTCCTCGACGCCGGCATGGTGGTACAGCCATATGACCGCGTATCGCATAATCCGCACGTTGCTGGTCCCGGTGCGGAGATAGGGTATGCCGACGACGGCGGTCTTTATCGTCCCCACCTCGGTGGCGGACTCGGCGTGAAGGTGGCCATGAACGACAACTTCGTCCTGAGTGTCGACTGGGCCACGGCCTTCGACAAGCAGGACAACGGCAAGTTCAGCAACCTCTACATAAAGATGGGCTACATGTTCTAGCGGTTGGCCGTACTGTCGGCCACAGCATTCTTTTTCTTGGGCTTCGGCATCTTGATATCCGACAACGAATGATTTCGGTGGATGCGGATGAAGTCGACATAACCTTTTATGCCTGAGCAGTGGCCGGTCTCGGTGTATTGCCAGAGGGTGAAGCGTGTGGTGGGATAGCCTCGGTAGTTGGCTATGAAGATGTGATACTTAGAATATTTCTTGTTGGCAAAGTGGAGCTTGTAGACGCGCTCGGAGGTGTAGATGACCGGCCGCACGCCGTATTCGTTCTGCATGAGTTCGAGGAGTTTGTCGACACGTTCCATATACAGGCGGCCGGCGTGGTGGCCCTCGATGTCGAGCACCGGGGCGAGGTCTTGGTCGGCCTTCTTGACCATCTTGCGTATGTTGGCCATCTGCTGGTAGGCCGTTGTCTTGCTGCTGTAGACGTGGTAGCTGCCGACAAGGAGGCCGGCCTTGCGGGCACCCTTGATGTTGGTCTTGTAGTTGGGGTCTTGTATCGAGGTGCCTTCGGTGGAGCGGACGTAGACGAAACGGATGGTGGAGTCCTTGGCCACCTTGGTCCAGTTGATGGAGCCCTGGAACTTCGACACGTCGATGCCGCGATGGCGCACCTGACCCTGTACGCCGAAGGCGAACAGGGTCAGCAGCACCAGCAGCAGTTTACATCTGTATCTCTTCGCCATTGCTGTTGTAGAATTTATATTCCAGCAACCCATTCTGCTCCGACTGCTTGATGGAGAGCCACACACGGTGGCGCCACATCCATTTCACACGACGGCTGAAGAGGCCGCCCTTGGTGAGGTAGGCGTGGATGTAGGGGTGCGTGACGATGGTGAAACGGTGCTCGTTCTGCGAGGTGGTGAGATACTTGAGGTTCGACTCAATCTCGTCGACAACAACAAGGCTCTGCTTGATATGGCCAGTGCCGTCGCACATGGGGCATTTCTCCTGCACGTCGACCTCGACGGCAGGACGCACACGCTGGCGTGTAATCTGCATGAGACCGAACTTGCTGAGCGGGAGAATGGTGTGGCGGGCTTTGTCGGGCCTCATAGCCTCGGTCATGACGTCGAAGAGTTTCTTGCGATTCTCGGCCTTTTCCATGTCGATGAAGTCGACGATGACAATGCCGCCCATATCGCGCAGGCGCATCTGACGCGCTATCTCGAGGGCGCTCTCGATGTTGACCTGCAGTGCGGTGTCCTCCTGGCCTGTGCCGGCCTTGATGTGGTTGCCGCTGTTGACGTCTATGACGTGCATGGCCTCGGTGTGCTCGACATAGAGGTATACGCCCGAGCGGATAGTGACGATGCGGCCGAAGGCACGACGTATGTCGCGCTGCACGCCGAACTGCTCGAAGATGGGCGTCTCAAGCTTGTAGAGCTTCACGATGTCCTCGCGACCCGGGGCAAGCACACCGACGAAGCGACGCACGGTGTCGTAGACAACGGGGTCGTCGACGGTGACGGAATTGAAATCGTCGGTGAGGAGGTCGCGCAAAAGAGCTGTAGCGGTATCGAGTTCGGCATGCACCTTGCAGGGGCTGTTGACTCGCTTGAGCTTGAGGGTCATATCCTTCCAGTTCTCGACGAGCTGGCGCAGGTCGGCATCGAGCTCGGCGACGCTCTTGCCCTCGGCGACGGTACGCACAATGATGCCGAAATTCTGAGGGCGGATGCTCTGCACCAGACGGCGCAGACGGTTGCGCTCCTCGGAGCCTTTAATCTTCTGCGAGATGGAAATCTTGTTGCTGAAGGGGGTGAGGACAAGGTAGTGGCCAGCGATGCTGATGTCGCCAGTGACCTTGGGTCCTTTGGTGGAGATAGGTTCTTTGGTGACCTGCACAAGGATAGGCTGTCCGACCTTAAGCACATTGCCGAAGTTGCCTACCTTCTCGAGTATGGGTTCTATCTTGAAATTGGCCAGGGTGGCGGCATTGGCATCACCATTCATGGCCAGGCGCAGGTATTTGTCGACCGAGTTGTAGTCGGGGCCAAGGTCGAGATAGTGCATGAAACCTTCCTTGTCGCCACCCACGTCGATGAAGGCAGCGTTGAGGCCCTGCATAATCTTCTTGACCTTGCCGAAATAGATGTCGCCGACAGCATACTGTCCGCCGGCCTGTTCTTTGTGGAGTTCTACCAGCTTCTTGTCTTCCAGCAGGGCAACCTGTACCCCTTCGTCTCCTCGAGCTGATATGATTAGATCTTTATCCAATAGTATTAAGCGTTATGAGTTCAAAAGTATGGTATAAAAAAAAAACAAATTACATACCGGACATTTCTGTCGGTGTGTAATTTGTTTTAGGATTTTAGAAGAAGTGCCTTTGAGGCGATTAAGCGAGATGCTTATTTCTTCTTATGTCTGTTCTTGCGCAGGCGTTTTTTACGCTTGTGCGTAGACATTTTGTGGCGTTTGTGTTTTTTTCCGTTAGGCATTGTTCCTATAGTTTATTATTTCACTTTCTTTTTGACATCCTGCATGAAGGTCTTAGCGGGCTTGAAAGCGGGAATGTTGTGAGCAGGGATGATGATGGTGGTGTTCTTGCTGATGTTGCGGCCAGTCTTCTCGGCGCGTTTCTTCACGATGAAGCTGCCAAAACCACGCAGGTACACATTTTCGCCTTCGGCAAGGCTCTCTTTGATAACGGTCATGAACTCCTCGACAGTGGCCTGGATGGCGACTTTTTCGATACCGGTTTTCTGAGCTATTTCAGCTACGATTTCTGCCTTTGTCATTTTGTTTAATTTTTTATTGTTTATAATTGTTTTTCAACTCAAATCGGATTGCAAAAATAGAACTTTTTTTTTATTTGGAGAATATTTTTTTTGTTTTTAACAATCAAACGCACACAAAGTAATTAAATACCAGATGATTACACTTTGATTTTTTTTATTCATTGTCATTCTCACTGAAGCTTCTGACAGTTTAAACGCCACTTTAAAGACTAATTTTTAATCTTTTAATGGTTGTTTGTTGCAACGGAAAAAAGTGACAATGAAAAGTACCACGGCTGCAACGGTACAAAGCACTGTGAGCCCCCAATCCAAGTTAAGCGGAGCCTCGGGGTCGATATCCAGCACACCGCGGGCAACAAGCCAGTAGAGCACAACGACAAGAGCATTGTTGACGAAATGCGCCATCATATTAGGCAGTAGCGAGCCACCATAGACGTAAAGGTAACCAAGAAGGGCTCCAAGAACGAAACGAGGCATAAAGGAGAATATCTCGCCATGGACAAGACTGAAGATTAGGGCCGTGAGCCAGATGGCGACGTGTGGATTCTTCATCCACTTCTGCATCAGATTTTGGATGCCAGCCCGGAAGAAGACCTCTTCGCAAATGGCAGGGATAAGAGCAACAACAAGCAGATTGCCAAGCAGTCCTGCCACGGTATCGGTAGACATCATTTCTTCGACCATGCCTTCGGTTGAGTCCTGCACACTGCGCAAGACCTCTCCTACCTTGCCAAGATTCCAACTGTCGTTCCACGTGGTCAGCCAGTCGTTGGCGGGGATGAGAAGTAACGTAACAACAATGCCTGCAAGAGCATAATACCAACGGCGACCGGAAAAGTCGAGACGATAGTATTCGCCTTGACTGCCACGATAATAGATTATAGTCATAAGGACGACTGGCAGCAAAAAGGTGAGCAGCTGAGTGACCGACTGGTCCACAAGCATCATAGGCCGTGACACACCGGCGAGAAGTAAAGGTGCGGAAAGAATGCTTGCTATCAGCAGCATACCAAGTGCTATTGCCAGCATAACCAGCAGTTGCATCAACGGGTGGGTAGACTTTTTCATAGTAAGTGACCCCGGCGGGATTCAAACCCACGAC
>JAFXUY010000105.1 GCA_017524785.1 Bacteroidales bacterium
CTCCATCAACAAGAACCTGCACACCCTGCACATCCGCATGAAGAAGCACGGCGAGAACGCCATGTACCTGGCCAAGCGCTTCAAAGAGGTGGGATTCAAATACAACTACCCCGGTCTGCCCGAGCATCCCGACTACCAGCTGTTCTGCTCGATGATGAACGAGGGCTACGGCTTCGGTGGTATGATCAGCATCGACATGGGCACCGCCGACCGCGCCAGCAAGATCATGGAGCTCATGCAGCAGAAGGGTGTCGGCTACCTGGCCGTCAGCCTCGGCTACTTCAAGACCCTCTTCAGCAACAGCGGCAAGTCGACCTCGAGCGAGGTTCCCGAAGACATCCAGAAGGAAATGGGCATGAGCGAAGGCCTCATCCGCTTCTCGATGGGTCTCGACAACGACATCGAGGCTACCTTCCAGCTGATTAAGGAGAGCGTCGACGCTTTCAATAAATAAAAAGTTCAGGATTGTCTAGATTGTCTAGATTATCTAGTTGTTCTAGAAACTCTAGATAATCTAGACTTTTTTATATCAAATTATGAAGAAGATAGCAGTTATACTCAGTGGTTGCGGCAACCGCGACGGCTCGGAGCTACAGGAGTCGTTGAGCCTGCTGCTGGCCATAGACCGTCGCGGCTGGCAGTACCAGTGCTTCGCCCCCGAGGGGTTGTTTGAGGTGGTGCCGCACGTGGACGTGCAGGACGAGGAGGAAGAGGGCACGGTGCTCGACATGGAGCAGCGCGACATCTTCGTGGAGAGCGCCCGCATAGCTCGCGGCAACATCTTGCCCCTGGAGCAGTATCGCGCTGCCGACTACGACGCCTTGGCATTGCCTGGCGGCATGGGTGCCGCCCGCAACCTCTCGACCTTCGCTTTCGACGGCCCCAGGATGGAGGTCATCGACAGCGTGCAGGACGCCATCCTCGAGACCTACCGCGCCGAGAAGCCCGTGGTGGCCATGTGCATAGCCCCCATGGTGGTGGCCAAGGTGCTGGGTCGCTACGAGGTGCACCTGACCCTCGGCCCGGCCGACAACCAGGCGTCGCAGGTGGCCAAAGGCTTCGGCTGCCATGTGGAAGCCTGTGGCCCCACCGACGTGTGCGTCGACCCCGAGCACAAGGTTATTACCACCCCGGCCTATATGGCCGCCACCCGCATCAGCGAGATATTCGCCGGTGGCGAGAACATGGTGGCTGCCCTGGCCGAGATGCTGGGTTGATAGACACGAAACGTGCAAAAAAAAGGACGCCTGCTTGGCGTCCTTTCTTTGTCTAATTAAATCTTATTTTGCTTCGGCGAGGGCGATGTACTTGTCTATCTCCTGCCACTCGGTGGCTTCTGGATAGTTCTTCTTCACCTGCTGGAAGCAGTCGAGAGCCTTGGCGTTGTCGCCGAGCATCATGTAGCCCATGCCGGCTTTGAAGAGGGCGGTGGGGGTGGTGATGTAGTTGTTCTCCATATTGGCGGCTTTGATGTAGAGGCTGACGGCCTTGTCGGTGTTGCCGCGTTCCATCTCGGCGTCGCCCTGTGCCATCTCGGCCAGCGGACGGGTGAAGGTGTCCTTGCCGTTGTATTTGCCGAGCCACTTGATGGCTTCGTCGTAGTTGCCGAGGCGCAGGTTGCTGATGCCGGCATAGTACTTGGCCAGGTTGGCGGCCTTGGTGCAGCCATAGTTGTCGATGATGCCGAGGAAACCACGGAAGGTGTCGTCGCCGTTGAGGGCTTTTTCAAAGTCGCCCTGGGCGAACCACTGTTCGGCGGCGAACATCTCTTCTGCAGCACGCACCTCACGGGGCTGGAAGTACCACTTGCGGAGGCCGAAGATGGCCAATATCACCACGAGGATGGCTACGATGACGATGATGATGGTCTTTTGGTTTTTCTCGATGAATTCTTCCGAACGGGTGATGACGCTACCCATCTCGGTGTTCTTGTCTTCTATCTGTTTTTCCATTTCAGTATGTGTATATTGTCGGTTAAAAATCGGCTGCAAAATTACAACTTTTTTATGAATTGAGCACTGAAAAATAAAAAAAGTGTTGAACAATGGCTGTTTTTAACTGGCGAGGTGTGTTTTGACAATGTTGATAATCAGCTGTATGTAAAAAATATTGTTAAAAAAATGAAGAATTATTTTTTCCTTAAATATATTTTACATACTTTTGCAACGATTATTGACTGACGAAAAAACAGAAAAATATGGATACAAAAACCAAATATTTGGGTCTCGAGTTGAAGAGTCCTATCATAGCCGGAAGTTGCGGTTTGACTGCCGACGTGGATAAGATGGTACAGATGGAGCAGGCTGGTGCCGGTGCCGTTGTGCTGAAGTCGGTGTTTGAGGAGCAGATAATCTATGATATCAAGCGCAACACCCACATGGTGGCCCCGACTGACAACTATGGTGACAGCTATGAGTACATCGCCCAGCATGTGGCTGACGACTCGCTTGAGAAGCACTTCTCGATGATCCGCGAGGCCAAACGTCGTCTGACAATCCCCGTCATTGGCAGCATCAACTGCTTCTCGTATGAGAACTGGCTGACCTATGCTATGAAGTTCCAGGAGTGCGGTTGCGACGCCCTCGAACTCAACATGGCTATCCTGCCCTATGAAACTTCGTTGTCGTCCGACGATGTGGAGCGTACTTTCACGCAAATTATCAATACTCTTCGGAAATCGGTATCCATTCCCATCAGCATCAAGGTGGGCACCTATTTTACCGACATGGCCAAGCAGATGCAGCAGCTCAGCTGGATGGGCATCCAGGGCGTGACTATGTTCAACAAGAGCGTGCAGGTGGATATAGACATCGAGAGCGAGTCCTTGAAGAATGCTTCGTTCCTCTCCACCCATGAGGATATGTACAACACCCTGCGTTGGGTTGCCATATTGGCCAAGAAGATGCGCTGCGACATATCGGCCTCGACGGGTGTCTATACCGCTGACGATGTGGTAAAGATGCTCCTCGCAGGCGCCACCACCGTGCAGGTAGTCAGCTGCCTCTATAAAAACGGCATCGACACCATCCGTGAGCTTAACAGCGGCCTCCAGGCCTGGATGGAAAAGAAAGGTTATGACTGTATTTCGAATTTCCGCGGCAAACTGGCCGTACAACCTACCGACAAAGCTTCTGTTGCTATGCGTACACAGTTCATGAAGTATTTCGCCGAAATCGTATAATTTACAATATTCTTTACAACAAAAACATTTTATGGAACAGACAGAAGAAAGGGTTGTTAGCTTTTTCCGTTTCGAGGATTTGCGTGTGTACGCCAAAGCTACCGACTACTCCACATGGGTGACTAACGCCGTTGCAGGCAACGAGAAGTACAAGTCGCTCGTCGGCTCGTTCTGCCACTCGGCCTATGATATAGCCCTTAACATCGCCGAAGGTTCGAGCCGTAGCAAGAGCCAGTTCGACCACTACCTCAAAATTGCCAAGACCGCTATCCGCGAGTGCGTGGTCTATACCGAGATTGCCGCCAACCTTGGTATCTTCACCCCCGAACAGAAAGAGCAGTCGCGCGAATTCCTCATGGAACTCACCCGTATGCTCGGCGCCCTTATCATCAGCCTGCAGCGTTCGGCCGAACGCCGTATCATGCACGGCGACGACGAATCTGACAACGCCACAGACTCCTACGCCAACGAAGAAATGAGCTACTAACCAATGCTTCCGCTGCTACCTAATCTACGCTACTCTAACTCCGACAACTTCTTCCTTATCGCCGGCCCCTGTGTTATCGAAGACCACGAGAACCCATACGTGGTTTGTGAGCGTCTTTCAGCCATCACCGACCGGCTGCATATCCCGTTCTTGTTCAAAGCCAGCTACCGCAAGGCCAACCGCTCGAGTGTAAACTCGTTTACCGGTATCGGCGACCTCGAAGGATTGCGCCTGTTGCGCGATATTGCCGAGCGTTACCATGTGCCGGTGGTCACCGATATTCATTCGGAGGCCGAGGCTGCCATGGCTGCCGATTATGTCGACGTGCTGCAGATACCCGCCTTCCTGTGCCGCCAGACCGAACTGCTGCATGCTGCCGCTGCAACGGGCCGTACCGTAAACGTCAAGAAAGGCCAGTTCCTCTCGCCCGAGGCCATGGAACAGGTCTGTGGCAAGATGCACGCATTCGGCTGCAAAGACTTCATGCTAACCGAACGTGGCACCACCTTCGGCTACCAGGACCTGGTGGTCGACTTCCGCGGTGTGCCCACCATGCAGCGCAACGGCGTTCCCGTGGTGGTCGACATCACCCACTCGCTGCAGCAGCCCAACCAAGGCTGCGGTGTCACCGGCGGCCGTCCCGACATGATTGAGACCATAGGCCGCGCTGCTATAGCCGTGGGTGCTGACGGCATATTCATGGAGACGCATCCCGATCCGGCGCGCGCCAAGAGCGACGGTGCCAACATGCTACGCCTCGACCTCGCCGAGCAACTGCTCGAACATCTTGTGGCAATAAGAAAAACAATAACGCAATGGAACTGAACCTCACTAAACCCATAGTCTTCTTCGACCTTGAAACCACCGGCGTGCAGGTGGGCAGCGACCATATCGTGGAGATATGCCTCCACAAGGTGATGCCCGACAACACTACTGATACGCGCGTGGAACGTGTGCGCCCCGTTGACCAGAACGGCAACACCGTCCACATCCCCGAGGTGACCACCGCCGTGCACGGCATCACCGATGCCGACGTGGCCGACAAGCCTACCTTCAAAGAACTGGCGCCCGACCTGCTGAAGTATATCGGCGATGCCGACATGGCAGGCTACAACAGCAACAAGTTCGATGTGCCGCTGCTGGTCGAAGAGTTCCTGCGTGCAGGCTACGACTTCGACCTCAAGTGCCGCCGCCTGGTCGACGTGCAGAACATCTTCCACCAGATGGAGCAGCGCACCCTCGTGGCCGCCTATAAGTTCTACTGCCAGAAAGACCTCGAGAATGCCCACAGCGCCGCCGCCGACACCGTGGCAACCTACGAGGTGCTCAAGGCCCAGCTCGACCGCTACAAGGGGGTGGATTACAAGGATCGTTCCGGCAAGGTGACGCAGCCCGTGGTCAACGACATCGCGGCCTTGAGCGAGTTCACCGCCAACCATCAATGGGCCGACCTCGTGGGCCACATAGGCTACGACTCCAAGCACCGCGAGGTGTTCAACTTCGGCAAGCACAAGGGCAGGACCGTGGAAGAAATCTTTGAGCAGGAACCATCCTACTACGACTGGATGATGAAGAGCGACTTCCCGCTTTCGACCAAGAAGCTGATTGCCGAAATATGGGACCGCAAGAAGCAACGCAAGCTCGACCAGCTGAAAGCCCACTTCCAAGGGTGAAAATGAAAGAGGCAGCCAACTGGCTGCCTCTTATGTTATCGCACCTCGCATGAGAGTATCTCTATCCTTCGGGCCAAGGCGGCCGGCAATCCGTAGACGGGGTCTTTCGACTGGCTCTCGGTGGTAGGCTCAACGGCACCGTGGGGCTGTTGCTGGACGAAGAGGCGACCGTCGGTCATGGCGTCGTCGAACACTCCACCGCGCCACGCGCGTACCATATTTATAAAGCTCACAATCCTGCGTTGCGACAGCACCCGGTTGTATTCGCTCTTGAACACCGGCGAGGCATAGCCCGCTATTGTCAGCGTGATGCTCTTGCCGTCGTCGAGCAGGCTTTCGACATAGTCGAACAGCTGCTCCACGCGCTGGTAGTTGCCCACCACGCAGGTGTCGAAGAATTGCACCATCATGGCCGAGTCGTCGGCGTTCTTCTGTTTGGCTATGTATTCTGTGCGCCGTGCGGCATAGCTGCGCTGGCAGTCGGAATAGGCTCTTTCGGTAACAGGCTGGCGGCTGGTGGGGTCGGGTTCGTCGTTGTGGAAGTAGAGGAACAGCGGGAACATGAATTTGCGCACACGCTCCACAATGGTGTCGGTGCTCTCCACCGTGTCGGCGGCCAGCCGTTCGAGGATAAGCGCTGTGTCGAGCCCCCATCGGTAGAGGTCGTTGCAGCACATCGAGTCGTTCATATAGTAGCTGTCGGCGCGGTTGCTGGCCAGGTAGCCGCCCACGGGGAAGCCCGATGCCGAGTCGCGGTCGGTTATGGTGAAGTAAATGTCGTTCTGCTCGCTGTTGAGGCATCCGCACACGCTCTGCGCCGCCTTCCAAGTGTTGCGCTGGCCCGTGGCGGTGTATATGTCGTAGCCGCCCTTGCCGCCCATGCGGTCGCTGCTGAAGTAGAGCACCTCGTTGCGCTGGTCGTAAAAGGGGGTTATCTCATCGGCAGGCGAGTTCACCTGCGGCCCCAGGTTTACGCATTCGCCGCTGCGTTCGCCGTGCAGCAGGGTATACCAGATGTCCATGCCTCCCATGCCTCCGGGACGGTTGCTGGCAAAGTATAGTATCACCGTGCTGTCCTTCAGGTGCCCAACGGCAGGGTGCGTGGCGGTGTAGCCTTCGAGGTTCACGTCGCCGCGAAGCCTCACGGCCTTGGCCCAGCCGCGTTTCAGCTTGCGGGCATGCCATATCTCGCAGCGCAGGTCGGGGTCGTCGATGCGGCAGCGGGTGAAGTAGAGGTCGTTGGCCCAGGGGTCGATGGCCAGGTTGCCGGTGTGGTCGCGCTTGTCGTTGATGCCCCAGCGCGAGGGCCGTGGCTTGGCAATCTTGCCGTTCTTGGCTATGCGTGCCTGGAAGACGTTCATCTGCGAGGTGGCGAAGTGGAACGCCTTGTTGTTGCCTTTGGCGGGCTGCATGCTGCTGTAGGCCAGTATGGTGTCGCCCACGCGTATGGCACCGGTCTCGCTGCCTGCCGTGTTGTAGGGCGCCTCGAGGTGCACCACCTTGTACTGCGCCTTTGCTGAGTTGAAGAGTGAAAAATGAAAATTGAAAATCATGCTTGCGCAGACGGCGAGCATTATATTGGTTGTTATGTGCTTAAATAATTTCAACTTCCAACTTTCAATTTTCAGAATATCGGACACGGCAGCGACTGCACGCGTTTGTCTTTCTTAGATATCATGTACACCACGCCCACCTCGAAGGCACCTAGGGTGTGGCTGGCGGCAGCCAGCTTCGAGAGGTTGGCATCGTAGCTGAAACCGAATGTCCATTCGCGCCACAGCACGGCGAGGTTCAGGGCTGCCGCGTCGCCGTGGCGTCCCATCAGTCCGGCCCCGAAGGCCAGGTAGTCGCGTGGTTTTTCGCGCACATACCATCGCACGTCGCAGCCGTAGACCAGCTCGTTGAAGCCTTCCTGCCGCTGGTAGCCAACCACGGGCAGCACGCCCCACGACGACGTCATGCGCCATTCGGCACGGCCGTAGATGTTGTAGCGGCGGCTCAAACGGGCGTCGTCGCTGAGGCCCGTGTAGCTGATGTCGGGCTCGTTGATGTTGCGCACCGAGATGCCCAGCTTGGTGTAGAGCACGTCGCTCAGCTGGCAATACCACGCCACGCCGGCACCCAGGGTGGGGTAGGTGGCGCGTGTGCGGGCGAAGGTCTCGGTGCCGTCGCCCATCACTATCTCGTCTTCGCTGAAGCCAGTCTGTCCGATGCCGGCTTCGGCGGCCAGCGACACAATGTTGTTGCCGTTGCCAAGCCCTTTGAACCAGCTCACGATGGCCGAGGCCGCCGTGGTGCCGTAGTCGAGCGTGCCCTCGCGGTCGGCCGTAAGCCACAGGCCTGCGCTCAGGCCGCTCATGCTGCGACGGTCGCGCAGCAGGCCTACCTCGGCGGTGGCGCTGAGGGTCTGGAACGGCGCCGACACCGACGCCCACTGGTTGCGGTAGACGATGCCGAAGCGTGCCGTGCCGTCGAAGAAGCCGCTGTAGGCAGGGTTGAACAGCAGCGGGTCGAGGTCGAGCATCGAGAAATGCTGGTCTTGGGCAGTGACAGGATTGAATGTTGAAATTTGAAAAGTGAAGATTATGCTTGCACAGATGGCGAGCATAAACTTGGTTGTTATGTGTTTCAGTAATTTCAACTTTCAATTTTCAATTTTCAACGTTCACCTTGTGTATGGCGGCAGGCTGATGTCGGCGTATTCGCCCTGCTGGTATTTGTAGTACGAGGCTATGCCCACCATGGCTGCGTTGTCGGTGCAGAAGGCGAAGGGCGGTACGAAGGCCTGCCAGTGGTGCTTCTGGCAGATGCGCTGCAGCTCGCTGCGCAGCAACGAGTTGGCGCTCACACCGCCGGCTATTGCCACTTGGCGCACCTTGTGGTCGATGGCAGCCCGCTCGGCTTTCTTCAGCAGGAAGCCCACGATGGTCTTCTGGATGGAGGCGCAGAGGTCGGCCTTGTGTTTCTCGATGAAGTCGGGGTCCTCCTTGAGACGGTCGCGCAGGAAGTAGAGGAACGAGGTCTTGATGCCGCTGAACGAGTAGTTGTAGCCTTCGATATGCGGAGTGGCGAAGTGGTAGGCGTCGGCGTTGCCCTCTTTGGCCAGGCGGTCGATTACGGGGCCTCCGGGGTAGCCAAGGTCCATTATCTTGGCGGCCTTGTCGATGGCTTCGCCGGCGGCATCGTCGATGGTGGTGCCCAGGCACTCGATGTCGAAATGGCTGCGCAGCAGCAGTATCTGTGTGTGTCCGCCGCTCACCAGCAGGCAGATGAAGGGGAACTGCGGCATCGGCTCGCCGCGGTAGATGAAGTGGCTCAGCACATGAGCCTGCAGGTGGTTCACCTCTATCAGCGGCTTGCCGAGGGCTGTGGCGAAGCTCTTGGCAAAGCTTACGCCCACCAGCAGCGAGCCCAGCAATCCAGGTCCGCGCGTGAAACCGACGGCGTCGATGTCCTCTTTCCCGATGCCGGCTTGGCGTATTGCGGCATCGACCACGGGGATGATATTCTGTTGGTGCGCGCGCGATGCCAACTCGGGCACCACGCCGCCGTATTGTTCGTGAACCTTCTGACTGGCAATAACATTGCTCAGCACGCGGTTGTCCTGAAGCACTGCTGCCGACGTGTCGTCGCAGCTCGATTCTATAGCTAGTATTATGCTCATAATTCGATTGCAAAAGTACAACTTTTTTTGCATACGGCAAAATTATCAGTATCTTCATGCCGGCAAGTTGATGGCTTGCTCTGTTCTTCAGTCGTTCTTCAGTGTTTCTTCGGTTGTTTTTCAGTCATCCACCGAAGAAATACCGAAGAAGTACCGAAGAAATACCGAAGAAATACCGAAGAAATGGGGGTGTTGGTAGGGAGCAGAGGCCTCTTTCCAAAAAATGTAGTATCTTTGCATCCGCTTTTTGATGGTATAAAATAGTATAACATTATGAGAAATAGTCTTTTGATTGTCATCGGCATTGCCGTGGCCGTTGTTTTTGCCGCCTGCGGGCCGCAGACCGAACCTACCTATCGCGTCAAGGGCGCCACCCCACAGGAATGCTACTCCGCGACGCTTACGCCCGACAGCAGCGCCGAGGCCGTTACGCCCTTCGCCAAGGGCAAGAAGGTGAAACACCTCGTCATGCCCCCCAAGTCGCGCTCGTTCATAGTCCACGACTTGCTGGCACGCACCATGTCGCCGGTGCGCATAGCCTGTGGCGACACCATCTATCGTCTGCTTAACTACGACGAGGTCTACACCTACAGTGTCACCTACGACCGCAAATGCGTGCCCGACTACCAGGTGCTGCTGCGCGACCTGCAGACCCACGGCGGCGTCAAGCTCGACACCTCGACCGACAACAATACCTACATGCTCCGCATTGTCGACACCGCCGCCTACCGTGCCGCCATTGCTCCGCAGATGCGCAGCACGGGCGTCAACATCCGTTTCAATCCGGAAGGCCAATGGATGTACTACACGCCCGTGGCCGACGACGACCCGCTCCAGCCGATGCACATCTTCGAGATTGTCAGTGCCCTGCGCTACTACTGGTGCATCAATGTGGTGCCCGACCCGTCGCTCGACTTGCTTGAACTGCTCACCACCGGTGCCGACTTCGCCACCCCAGGCCTCGACGAGGAACATGAGGGACAGGTTTCCGAGATGCTGATGCGCAAATTCGGCATGCGGCTGGAGTTTATCGGCCGCGATATCACAATAATCTGCAACGCATGGGAAGGTGGCAAGTGAAAAAATATTTTGCCAGTTCCGGAAAAAGTTGTATCTTTGCAGTCCGTTAGTTAAACGACAATTATAAACAAACATTTAAAAAACAACAATTTATGCCAGCAAGAATTAGACTGCAGCGCCACGGTAAGAAGAACCAACCCTTCTACCACATCGTTGTAGCGGATGGTCGTGCACCTCGCGATGGAAAATTTATCGAGAAGCTGGGCACCTACAATCCGCTGACCAACCCCGCCACCATCGAGCTCAATTTCGACAGCGCCGTCGAATGGGTGAAGAATGGTGCTCAACCTAGCGACACTGTTCGCCGCATACTGTCCTACAAGGGCGTCCTGCTCCGCCGCCACCTCCAGATTGGTGTCGAGAAGGGTGCCATCAGCCAGGAACAGGCCGATGTGAAGTTCAACGAGTGGCTCCAGGCCAAAGAGGCCAAGATCAACAGCAAGAAGAGCGACATCGAGAACGAGGCCCGCAACACCCGCAAGGCCCGCCTCGAGGCCGAGAAGAAAGCCAACGAGCAGAAGGCTGCCGCCGTCGCCGCCAAGCGTCAGGCTGCCGCCGAGGCCGAGGCTGCTGCCAAAGCCGCTGCCGAAGCTGCCGAGAACGCCGAGGGCGATGCCCCCGCTGCCGAAGCTGAGGCTCCCGCCGAGGCCTAAACCTCTACGGCTGTCGGTTCTAACGACAACAAAAACAATAGGAGAAGCGCTACATGCGCTTCTCTTTTTTTTTGTTCCAATGCCCACGGTCGCCGTCCAGACAATAAAACGACCGTTTTGCCGTTAATCAGGCATCATGGAGACAAAAGATTGTTTTTATCTAGGCAGGGTCACCAAGCCTTGGGGCGTGAAAGGCCAGATGGTGCTCTTCCTCGACGTCGACACACCGGAGGACTATGCCGAGCTCGACTCGGCGTTCGTCGAGGTCAAGGGCAAACTGCTGCCCTATTTCTTCCACATCGACCAGCTCAACGGCAACAAGGCCGTTGTCACCTTCGAGGACATCACCGCCGAGCAGGCCGCCGCACTGGTGGGCCACGAACTCTATCTGCCGCTCGACCTGCTGCCCAAGCTTACCGGCAACCAGTTCTATTTCCACGAGGTGGTGGGATTCCGTGTGGTGGACAGCAATCACGGCGACATCGGCACTCTGGAACAGGTGATTGAATATCCCGCACAGCCTCTGTTCCAGATAATGAAAAACGGTGTAGAAGTGCTCATTCCTGTTATCGACGAAGTTATCGACAAGGTGGACCGCGACAACAAAACTATCTTTATCACAGCGCCTAATGGCCTGATAGAGTTGTATCTCGACGATTTAAACAAATAGTGTTGATATGTTTTTCCCTGTCGTATCGGAAATTATATATACTTTTGCACCAAAGAATTGATACACTATGGAAAAGAAAACCGTTAAGAAGGCCGCGCCTGCAAAGGCTGCCGCCAAGCCCGTGAAGAAAGTCGCTGTTCCAGCAAAGAAGGCCGCTCCTGCCGCGAAGCCTGCTGTGAAGAAGGCTGCCCCTGCTGCGAAGCCTGCTGTGAAGAAGGCTGCTCCCGCAGCGAAGCCTGCTGTCAAGAAGGCTGCCCCGGCCGCGAAGCCTGCTGTTAAGAAGGCTGTCCCCGCCGCAAAGCCTGTTGTGAAGAAGGCTGCCCCTGCCGCGAAGCCTGCCGTGAAGAAGGCTGCCCCGGCCGCGAAGCCTGCCGTCAAGAAGGCTGCCCCGGCCGCGAAGCCTGCCGTCAAGAAGGCTGCCCCTGCTGCGAAGCCTGCTGTAAAGAAGGCTGCCCCCGCCGCGAAGCCTGCTGTTAAGAAGGC
>JAFXUY010000106.1 GCA_017524785.1 Bacteroidales bacterium
CACCATCTGCTGCAGCACCTTGAGCATCTCGCGGCCACGATCCTCGCCGTAGTTGGCCAAAAGGAAGCGCTTGACGTAGTCGAGCTCGCTGCGTTTCACAGCGCCGTCGACTTTCATCACGGCTGCAATGAGAACCATCAGGGCTGCGTTGACATCTTGCTGGGTACCGGTGTTGCGGTAAGGACCACGGTGGTACGTATAGTCGCTGTAGCCACTGTCTCCTATTTGTTTATCAGGTGATATAGCTTTGCCAATCCAATAGCCCAGCAGGGCTCCTATGGGGCCGCCGACGGCCCATCCGAGGCCCGCGAAGAGCCATTTGGTGAAACTACCCATTTATTTGTTCTCTATTAGGTGGTAAATGATTGATTGAATGTCTGTACGAATATTCATCTTGGCCAGTTTGTTATCGGCCGACGATGGGTGTACACGGTTTGAAAGGAAGACATAGACCAGATTGTACTCCGGGTCGACCCATAGCATAGTGCCTGTGAAGCCGGTATGTCCGTAGCTGGATTGCGAAGCCTCGGGGCAAGCCTGCCCGTTCTTCGAGGGTGTGAAGAGTTGCTTGTCGAATCCCAAGGCACGGCGGTTACCCTGCTTGGCAAAGTGACGGCTGGTGAAAGTATCAATGGTTTCCTTCTTCAGGTAGCGTGTACCACGATAGACACCGCCATCGAGGAGCATCTGCATAAGTTGGGCCACATCGTCTGCCGTGGAGAAGAGACCTGCATGCCCGCTTACACCACCCATGGCATAGGCGTTGGGATCGTGGACGAAACCCCAGACATAACCTTGAAGGGCATCGGGATGACTGCGAGTGGTATCGAGCTCGGTGGGTGCTATCTCGGCCCACACGTACCCCTCTGCCCCATCGCCCTTTCGCATCGGATTGAAGAGTGTGTTCGTCAATCCCATCGGACGGTAGAAGCATTCGTTGACATATTGGTCGAGGGGCTGGCCACTGACTCGCTTCACCATGTCGGCTAGCAGCATAAATCCAAAGTCACTGTAACAGTAACTGTTATCGGGGCGTAACTGGCTTTGCGCGATGAGGAGCAAAATACTGTCGCTATCATTCGTCTGCTGCCAGAGGCTGTCGTAGGCTTTGAGGCCAGCGCAATGGCTGAGGGCCTGCTTGACGGTGATGGGTTCCTTGTCGGTACCTATCAAGTAGGGCAAATAACGGCTGAGGCGGTCGTCGAGACCGACTTTGCCCTCCTCGTAGAGTTTCATGACGGCCAGCGTGGTGGCACAGACCTTGGTAAGCGAAGCGAGGTCATAGAGGGTCTGAGAAGTGACCTCATTACTACCCTCGTCGTAAGAAATACTGCCATAGGCACGGTCGAACACCTTGCGGCCATTATGCATAACGACAACCTGGCATCCAGGCATGGCCTGGGCCTCGATGCCGCGCTGCACGATGCTGTCGACACGATGGATGAAGACAACACTGTCAAGTTTCTCCACGATGTCGCGACAACGGGCGGCATCCGCCGAATCGGGCACCACTATCTCCTCCCCGATATGGGGGACAACATATTTGTATTTCGCCTGCAACACGCGGCGGCAATGGTAATCCACCAGGTTACGTACGCTGTCGTTCTTCTCGGCGGCATGCTTGATTTTGGCGATAGACTGCGGCACGTCGGGCGGCAACAGTATGATGTCGTTGCCGGCCAACAAGGCGGCCAACTCGGCGTCGCCATCCTTATAGGTATTGGTCACACCCTTCATGTCGATTCCATCGGTAATCACCAGACCGTCAAAGCCCAACTCCTTCTTGAGCAGGCTGTCGACGACGACGGCGCTGAGCGACGAGGGACGGGTGCGGTCAAGGGCGTTGACTTGCAGATGCGCCACCATCACACCACCCACACCGGCCTCGATGAGACGCTTGAAAGGATAGGTGTCTATGCTGTCGATATATTCCCTGGTGTGGTTGATCACGGGCAGCTCGAGATGGCTGTCCTTGTCGGTATCTCCATGACCGGGGAAGTGCTTGGCCACCGCCATCACCCCCTGGCTCTGTTGGCCGAGGGCATACATAATGCCCAGCTGGGCAACACGCTCGCGGTCGGTACCGAACGAACGGGTACCAATGACGGGATTCTTCGGATTGGAGTTGATATCCACCACCGGGGCAAAGTTAATATGGATACCCATCTCACGACATTGGCGTCCAATTTCCTCACCCATACGGTACACGAGACTGTCCTTCTCCTGCGGTAGCATGCCGAATCTGGCATTGCGGGGGAAAGAATACATATCTTTCAAGCGCATTCCCAAGCCCCATTCGCCGTCAATACACACAAACAGAGGTACTTTCGCATCCTCCTGAAAAAGCCGCGTCATGGAAGCCTGCCGTTCGGCGGTGCCGACAAAGAAGCATACGCCACCCACGCCATAGCCATTCATGCGGTCGGAGAACTCCTTGGCCTGCTCGTCATCCATATTGAGGGGTACACGCACCACCATCAGCTGGGCAATGCGTTCTTCCAGAGACATGTCCTTCATCGTCTTTTCCACCCATTTCGTTTCAGGCGAGAGATATTTCCATCCGCGGGCATCGAACACCTGCTGGGC
>JAFXUY010000007.1 GCA_017524785.1 Bacteroidales bacterium
CCAAGGAGCAGAACCCCAACGTTCCTTACACTGTTGAAGAGATTGTTCGCGAGGCGAAGAGCGCCGTCGACGCCGGCGCCGCCATCGTGCACCTGCATGTCCGCGAGGACGACGGCACGCCCACGCAGAGCCACGTGCGCTTCCAGGAGTGCACCGAGGCTATCCTCAAGGAGTGCCCCAACGTGATACTTATCCCCAGCACCGGCGGTGCCGTGGGCATGACCCCCGACGAGCGTCTTGACTCGACCAACACCACCCCCGTGCCCGAGATGGCCACGCTGGACTGCGGCACCTGCAACTTCGGCGACGACATCTTCGACAACACCATGCCCACCATGCGCGCCTTCGGCAAACGCATGATTGAGAAGGGTATCAAGCCCGAGTACGAGTGCTTCGAGATGGGTCACCTCGAGACCATCGTCCACATGGCCCGCAAGGGGCAGGTGCCCAGCGCCTTCGGCGTTGCCGGTCCCGACGGCAAGCCCCTGCCTATTGTGCCCATGCAGTTCAACTTCGTCCTCGGCGTCCTCGGCTGCGCCTCGGCATCGGTCGACAATCTGGTGTGGATGGCCAAGAACATCCCCGCCGGCAGCACCTGGACGGCCACCGGCATCGGCCGCAACGCCTTCACGCTGGCAGCCCCCGCCATCGTCATGGGCGGCAACGTGCGCGTAGGCTTCGAGGACAACCTCTACCTGGAGCGCGGCGTGCTGGCCAAGAGCAACGGCGAGCTGGTCGACAAAGTGGTGCGCATGGCCAAGCTGCTGGGCCGCCAGGTGGCCACCAGCGACGAGGCACGCGAAATCCTTTCCCTGAAAAAATAGTATAGAAGAAACAGATGAAAAAGATAACAATCCTGCTGGCAGCTGTCGCCGTAACCTTCGGCGCCGCAGCCCAGTACAGTTTTGACAAGGACGGTCTACGCTACTGGCGCCAGACGCACCAGATGCGCGATGCCTCGCGTTCGCACCTCGAATCGCACATCAAACAGGGTCCCGCAGCCAAAGGCAACGAGGCCAACACCAAAGGTATGCCCAACACCAGCTTCTGGTTCCCCGGCGAATGGGAAGAGGTGCAGGCCATCGTGGTGACCCCCTACTATGCCTACTATCCGACGCAGGGCACGGCCCAGGTGGCCGACCCCGTGGTGCCGGGCTACGCCTACTACTACCAGAACTATTATTCGCAGCAGCCCTCGGGCATAGGCCCCTATGGCGCCGAGATGGACACCGCCAACGCCAGCGGCATCGGCGACGTGGCCTTCTACCTGATGGATGCCATCCAGCTGGGCGGCGCCCAGGCCTGGGTGCGTGTGGAGCAACTGAGCGACTCGGCCATCGTCAAGCGCAAACTGGCCCGCATGGGTCTGCGCAACGACAATATGCGCTTCATCGAGGGCCCCGGCAATTCGTTCTGGTATCGCGACTGCGGCCCCATCTGCTTCTACTACGGCGAAGGCGACACCGTGGGCATGCTCGACTTCGAGTACTACCCCGGCCGCGCTCTCGACGACTCGCTGCCCGTGTACATCGAGCGCCAGATGGGTCTGCCCAACTTCACCACCATGATTGAGTGGGAAGGCGGCAACTGCCTGGTCGACGGCACCAATATGGTCATCAGCAGCGACGCCCTCTACAGCAACAACTACGACACCTACGGCCAGGTTACCTGGGACGGCAGCGACCCCAACACTATCAACTACATCACCAAGCCCCGCCTCACCTATGCCCAGACGAAGGACAGCCTGCACGCCCTCATCGGACCGCGCGCAACCTACGTCCTGCCCGCCTTCCAGTATGACGGCGGCACCGGCCACATAGACCTCTATGCCGACATGATTGACGAGAACCAGTTTGTGTTCAGCAAAATGCCTGAGGTCTACAGCTCGTGGAACGACTATAGCGTGGGCAACCGCAACATGGACTCGCTCTGCAGCTACCAAAGCTACTTCGACCAAAACTACTGGTGCTCCTACATCCCCTTCCCCTCGACCAACGCCGGCGGCAACTTCACCAGCCAGTCGCAGTATAACAACAACTACACCCGCACCTACTCGAACCACACCTTTGTCAACAACGTCATCATCCAGCCTTGCTTCTCGACCGTGGGCAGCGACGGCATGCCCACAGCGGCATGGGACAAGAAAAACATCGAGAGGGTGAAAGAGGCCTACCCCGGCTACACCATCTACTGTGTCGACGTGCGCGGCTTCGACGGCTCGGGCGGCGCCATCCACTGCATCACCAAGCAGATTCCCGCCGAGCATCCTGTCCGCATACTACACCCTGCCTACCATGGCAACACCGGATATGCCTACACCAACGCCAATGCTCCCATCCACGCCGAGATAACGAACGTGGACGGCATAGAGAGCGCCAAGGTGGTCTACCGCGTCGACGGTGGCGAGTGGCACGAGGTGGCCCTCACGGCCGGCGCCAACAACAGCTACGACGCATCGCTGCCCACCAGCGGCGTCAGCTTCACCGACCACGCCACCGTGGAGTACTACATCAGCGCCACGAGCAACGCCGGCAAGACAATCACCAAGCCTATGACCGCTGCACAGGGCGGCTACTTCAAGTTCTACATTGGCAACCAAGTGGGCATCCAGGCCCCTGCCGAGCAGACCTTCGGCCAGTTCTATCCCAACCCCGCCAGCGACAAGGCGCAGATGGTCGTTGACCTCGGCGAGGGTGGCAAATGGGACGTGACCATCGTCGACGTCAGCGGACGCACGGTGCACAGCACCACGATGCAGGCTGCCGGACAGGTGGTCTACACCATCGAAGCCTCGCGTCTGACCGCCGGACAGTACACCGTGGTGTTCAGTAACGGCAGCGAGCGTGTGGCACGCAAACTAATTGTCAAGTAAAGTCTTGTAGACAGCCGTCATATCGGCGGCAACCTTTTCGGGGGCGAACTTCACACGTTGGGTTCGCCCTTTTTCTATGCATGTGCGGCGGAAAGCCTCGTCGCCAAGAAGGCGCTGCAAATGGGCAGCCACCGTGGCGGCATCGTCGGGGTCGGCATAGAGGGCCGCCTCGCCGCCAGCCTCGGGCATGGACGAGATGCTGGAGGTAACCACCGGACAGTCGCAGCACATGCTTTCGAGCACGGGGATGCCGAAGCCCTCGAAGCGTGAAAGATAGACACTGGCAACGGCGCCGCCGTAGAGGGCCGGGAAGTCGGCGAAGGCAGCCCCTTGCAGTATGCGTATGCGGCCACCCGCGGCAGCCACCACACGGCGGCCATAGTCGCCACGCGGACGCCCCACAATGACCAACGCCACATCGTCGGGCAACTGCCGGCATGCCTCTATCACCTTCAGCTGGTTCTTACGCTCCTCGATGGTGCCCACACAGAGGATATAACACGCCGGCAGATCATACTTCGCCCTCACCGCCTCGCATTCACCGACATTTGGCGCTTTGGCATAGTTCCAGAACTGCGCATCGCAGCTTTGGTAGACGACTTTTATCTTATCCTCCGGAACATGCATCATATCCACCAGGTCGCGTCTGGTCTGCTCGCTGATGGCCACCACCACGTCGGCCACACGGCAGGCGTGGCGCTGCTTCAGGCGATGCATAAGGCGGTCGAATAGAGAGAAATAGTGCGGATAACGGCGCACGATGAGGTCGTGCATGGTCACCACCTTGCGAACATCCTTGGGCAGGCCCAGCGGCAACTCATGGCTCAATCCGTGGTATATCTGCACACCGTCTTTCTTCACTCCCTGCGCACATGCGAAAGTCCGCCACAGCGACGGTGCCAGACGCCACATGCCCTGGGGCATCCTGACAACAGCATCCTCGACATTCCTGTCCCAATGGATAGAAATCCGGGGTGTGTACATAACCTTCGAGCCGGCGGCAGCGGCGATAAGGCTGCGGCTGTAGTTGCCCAGCCCAGTGCCGTTGCAGAACGCCCGCTTGGCATCGTAGCCTATGACCATCTTCTTCATTTTGCGACTGCAAAAGTACAACTTTTTTCACAATATTGGAAAAATATGTGTAATTTTGCACCGCAAAACGCACCACCACCCCATGAACTACCGCCACCACAACAAACGCATCCTCGCCTGGCGCTACCTACTCTCCATGCCACGCAGCCTGTGGTACAACCTGCGGCTGCTGCCGTGGAGGCAGGCCCGTAGGCTGCCCATCCTTATCTCCAACCGCACTGCCGTCGACGCCCTTTCGGGCACCGTCGAGCTGACCGCCGCCGACCTGCGCACCGGCATGGTAAAAGTGGGGTTCACCACCTTCCAGGGCAGCGACTACCGCCACGAACGCACACGCCTCAACATACGTGGCAAAGTGGTGATTGAGGGCGACTGCAGCCTCGGTGCAGGAAGCAGTGTCGAGGTGGCCGAAGAGGGCCTGCTCACCATAGGCCCGCAGTTCAACCTAGGCCCGCGCTCACTCCTTGTATGCCACCACGCCGTCACCTTCGGCACCTTCAACCGCATCTCGTGGGACTGCACCCTTATGGACACCGACCAGCACGCCTTGGTGGACACCGAAGGCCGCCGCGTAAACCCCGACCGTCCAATACTCTTCGGCAGCAACGTATGGATGGGCTGCCACACCATCGTCACCAAAGGAGTAACCCTTGCCGACAATACCACCGTCGCCGCGGGCTCACGCCTGGCGGGCCACTACGACGAGCCACTCACCGTCCTAGCCGGCAACCCAGCCACCGTAGTCCGCCGCGGTGTAAAACGCCAACAATAATGGAACAGATAAGTGCCATAATAATAACACAGAACGAAGAACGCAACATAGGGCGATGCCTTGAATCGCTCGCCGGTGTTGCCGACGAAATAATAGTGGTCGACTCTGGCTCAACCGACAGCACCGAAGCCATCTGCCGCAAAGCCGGGGCGCACTTCGAGCACCACGACTGGGCCGGCTATTCGGGGCAGAAGAATTATGCCAACAGCCTCGCCACCTGCCCATGGATATTGAGCATCGATGCCGACGAGGCCCTCTCCCCGGCCCTGCGTGAAAGCCTGCTAACGCTGAAACAGCAAGGGCTGAAACCAAACACAATCTACTTCATGAACCGTCTTACCAACTACTGTGGTCACTGGATTCGCCACTGCGGCTGGTATCCCGACCAGAAATGCCGCCTCTGGCACAATGGTGCAGTGGAATGGGAAGGCGAGGTTCACGAGGAACTGCGCTACCTTTGGACCCACCTTCTGTCAGACACGCTCGACGGTGACTTGCACCACTACAGCTACTATTCGGTGGCCGACCATGCTGCACGGCAAGTGCGCTACGCCACACTGGCGGCCAAGAAGGCACACGATGCAGGCAAAACAGTCAGCGCCGCAGGCGTATGGCTGCGTCCAAAATGGAACTTCTTCAGAAACTATGTGCTAAAAGGAGGCTTCCTCGACGGCGGTGCCGGCTATACCGTCTGCCGCATATCGGCGTGGTACACCTACATGAAATACGCGCTGCTGCGCGAGTTAACGAGATAGCGCGTTGTACAACTCCCAGTATTGCTCCACCATACGGTCTGTGAGCTCATATGGCTTGCTGCCGCCAATCACAACAATCTTGTCACCGTTCACGCCACGCTCCACCAGCTGCTGCTTCACCTCGGGGCTTACGGCCACAATGGCGTCGGCGGCATCGAACGAATACTTCATGCGGCGCTTCCACAACAGCGAGTCGACAACCGATGTGTTGTGGTGGTTATCTACCCCGTAGCACGTCACTATGGTCTTGATGCCACGGTCGATATGATACGGCAGCTCCTCGTTCAAGCCGTGGAAGATCTTCACCTTCTCGTTTTTAAGCCAAGGATTCAAGCGATAGCGCATCCACAGCTGCGGCATCAATTTAGCAGTGCCAAAGGGCACAAAAGTGCTCACATTGCTGAAACCGGAATACTCGGAACTATAAGCTTTCTTGATACGCGTGGCAAACAGTACGGCACGATAGTCCGCAACATGACCGTTAGCCAGTTTTTCTATCAGTGCGCGACCAAAATCACCCAGCTCGTGAGTGTTGCGCAATACATTATTAGCTTCGTATCCTACTATCATTGATATTCTATCTTACTGATATGTTGCATCGTCCGCTGTTAATAAAAACACGGAACGAAATGCAAAAATACAAAATTATTTAGTACTTTTGCAAAAAAATTTACATCACAATGCCCGAACGTATCCCTAATCTACCCAGTCCCTTTGCCCACCTCAACACCGAGCAGAAGGCATCTTTATACAGCCATGCCGCCGAGCTGTTCAGCGACAACAAGCGCGAACTATTCGACCGACTGGCACCCCTGCGCACACGCCACATCTGCGTGGTGCTCGAAGACATCTACCAGAGCCACAATGCCGCCGCCGTGCTGCGTTCGTGCGACTGCTTCGGCGTGCAGGACGTGCATGTGGTCGAGGCTAACAACCCCTTCAATCCGGCAGGCGACGTGGCCGTGGGTTCGTCGAAATGGGTCGACTACTATCGTCATCCTTCCATCAAGGAAGCTTACAGCCACCTGCATGCCAACGGCTACCGCATAGTGGCCACCCTGCCGCACGAGAACGACACCATGATTGGCGACCTCGACATCAGCCAGCCCACGGCGCTGGTCTTCGGCACCGAGCTCACCGGTCTGACTCAGGAAGCCATCGACCTTGCCGACGGCTACGTCAAGATTCCAATGTATGGCTTCACCGAGAGCTTCAACATCAGCGTCTGCGCCGCCCTCTCGCTCTTCAGTCTCACCGAGCGCATGCGCCGCAACCCCGACCTGCACTGGCAATTCGACGACGACCAGCTTCTCGACCTCAAACTCCACTGGGCCATGCAGACCATACGCGACGGCGACAAAGTGCTCAAAAATCTGATAGAAAACCTTTGATATAAATATTTTTCGTATATTTGCATTTCGATTGGCAACAACGACGAAACAACATAAAGTATTAGATATGAAACAGATATTTGCTTTTACAGCTGCCGTTCTGCTCTGCGCCGGCCCGCTGTTTGCACAGAAAGAGAAAGCCGTGGCCGAGAAAGAGGTCAAGGTTAACTACGTAAAAGACTTCCAGCGTCAGGTGAAAGAAGCCGACAACGTCGCCTGGTGGCAGCTCGACTCGCTCACCTTCAAGGTTACCTACAACGACCCCGACAAGAGCCGTCAGGCCATGGTCTTCTCCAACAAAGGCTCCGAGACCCACTACTTCATCGAAAAGCAGTACTATCCCCACGCCGTGGTCGACACCGTCAACCACCTCTTCAACGGCTACAACATCACCGACGTGTGGGTGCGCAAGATGCGCGGCAAGATGACCTACCAGGCCCGCATCGCCAAGAAGAGCGGCTTCCTCTGGTGGAAAAAAGAGAAAGACGTCAAGATGCTCAACTTCGAAGTCGACGGCAAATACATCAACGCCGAATAAAGCACGACACACAACAAAAAGAGAGGCGCCCCGTTTGGAGCGCCTCTCTTCTTTTATGCACTTTGGCCGATTAACTATTCAACCTTGACATCGTCAACAAACAGCCAGTAAGCGTCGCTGTCGTTGTGACGGAAAGCGATGTAGATGCTCTGGTCTTTGTAGTCGTTGAGGCTGATGGTACGGGCGGTATAGCCGGTCTCCTCAGCGATGCCGGTGTTAACGCGCTCCGGAGCCTGCAGGGTGGCAGTGACATTGAAGGTACCGTTTTCAAGCGTACCAACAACAACCGAGTACTGGTCGGGATACTGAGCCTGGTAGTTTGTAACCTGATATGTCAGCGTGCGACCCTCTTCAGGGATGTAGAGTTTCGGCAACACAAGATACTGGTCGGTAGTCAGAGCATTGATACCGTTAATAAACGAAGCCGAGGCCATGCAGTCGCTGCCATCGATACCAAAAGCGGCGTTTCCAGTGCCGTTTGTCGCGAACCAAGACTGCGAAGCCAGAACCCAGTTGTAACCATCGCCGTCGGCATCGATAGCGACCCAACCTTCGGGCATACCGTTATCGAAATGCTCGTCAATGGTGGTGGGCAGGTTTTCGGGGTTGACAACGGGGGTGTTGTTGCCGCCGTTTCCATCGCCGTCTTCTTCGTCCTTGCCGCAGCCGACATTCATGCAGAGGCCACAGGTGATAGCCGCAATGGCCATGAGTCTAAATACTTTCTTCATAATGCTTATTTTTAATAGGTTAATAATAATAATGCTATGACTTATATTTTGCAAATATACATATTTTTTTAATATGCAAGCATTTTTTTAGCATTTGTCGCTTTTTATTCTGCCACATCGCGGCCGTGGCAGTTCTTGTATTTCTTGCCGCTGCCGCAGGGGCATGGATCGTTGCGGCCAATCTTCTTCTCCACGTGCACCGGCATCTGGCGCTGCGGCTGCTGCGCCGAGCTGTCGATGGCTTGTTGCTGCTGGCGGGCGGCACGGTCGAACTGGTTCTCGCGACCGGCACGCAGGCCTTTCTGCGGTGCCTGCGGCTGGCGGGCCTCGCGCACCTGGCTCTCGTCGCGCAGCGGCAGCTGGGCACGGCTCAAGAACGAGGTAATCTCGCGGTTGATGTCGAGCAGCATGCTCTCGAACAGCTTGAAGCTCTCGAACTTGTATATCACCAGCGGGTCTTTCTGTTCGTAGGCGGCGTTCTGCACGCTCTGGCGCAGGTCGTCGAGCTGGCGCAGGTGTTCCTTCCACAGGTCGTCGATGATGGCCAGGGTGATGCCCTTCTCAATCGACAGCTGCAGCTCGCGGCCGTGGGTCTCGTAGGCCTTCTTCACGGGCACCACCACGTTGAGGGTCTTCTTGCCGTCGGTGATGGGGAACGCCACATTGATGTAGTGCGAGTTCTCAGCTATGTTCTTGATAAAAGGCCATGCCATCTCGCATATCTTCTGCATGCGCTCCTTGTAGGCCGAGAAACACTGGTCGTAGAGCAGCTGTATGGCTTCGTTGCGGCGCAGCGACAGGAACTCCTTCTCGCTCATCGGCACCTCGTGGGCGAACACTTTGATGACCTCCATCTGGAAGTCGTCCCACACCGAGCCGTCGCTGTAGAGCAGCTCGCAGGTGTCGTAGAACATGTTGCTGATGTCTATCGACAGGCGGTCGCCGTAGAGGGCGTTGCGGCGCTTGTTGTAGATTACGGTGCGCTGGTTGTTCATCACGTCGTCGTACTCGAGCAGGCGCTTACGCATACCGAAGTTGTTCTCCTCCACCTTCTTCTGTGCGCGCTCAATCTGCTTGGTAATCATCGAGTGCTGGATAACCTCGCCTTCCTGAAGGCCCATGCGGTCCATGATGGAGGCAATGCGCTCGCTGCCGAAGAGGCGCATCAGGTCGTCTTCGAGCGACACGAAGAAGAGGCTCGAGCCGGGGTCGC
>JAFXUY010000107.1 GCA_017524785.1 Bacteroidales bacterium
ATGGAAGTCTACGCCTACGACGCCTTCCTGAGCGCCGAGCAGATCAACGCCAGCGGCATCGCTACCGCCGTCGCCAGCCAGGAAGCCCTCTTCGAGACCTGCGACGTGGTGTCGCTCCACATCCCCGCCACCGCCGAGACCAAGCTGAGCATCAACTACAACCTCGTTGGCAAGATGCACAAGGGTGGTATCCTCGTCAACAGCGCCCGTAAGGAAGTCATCGACGAGGCTGGTCTGCTCAAGCTGATGGCCGAGCGTACCGACCTGAAGTATATCACCGACATCATGCCCGATGCCGATGCCGAGTTCAAGGCTTTCGAGGGCCGCTATTTCGCCACCCCCAAGAAGATGGGTGCCCAGACCGAAGAGGCCAACATCAACGCCGGTATCGCCGCCGCCAACCAGATTGCCGACTTCTTTAAGACCGGCAGCAAGAAGTTCCAGGTGAACAAATAAATGAGTGAATTGTGAATAGTGAATTGTGAATAGAGCGAGAAAAAGCCATTCGATTCACTAATCACTAATCACTTTTCACCATGGTACTTGCTATCTTCAACCCTGAGCACGACCTTTGCATGGCCAAAGGTCGTGCTCATTATGTTCCGCCTCGGTCGGCGGTGGAGTTCGCCCGCCGCGATGCAGGCATCATGCAGGTGCTCTACCCCGAGGCTGTGTGCTGCTCGGTGTATGATGTGTCGCGAGAGCAGGCCTTGTATGCCACCGAAGTGGTGGCGTGGGGCTGGGATGCTGTCGTCAGACATGAGTTGCAGAAGCGTGGTGTAGATGTAGCCTTGCTGCCTACGGAGGATGAGATTTCTGCCATCCGTGAGCTGCAGCACCGCTCCACGGTGCTGCCCCTGCAGGAGGACTGCCACGCCGTGACTTCCATCGAGGAGATGGAAGCCCTGCTGCACGAACGCGAGCACTGGGTGATGAAAGCCCCGTGGAGCGGGGCGGGTAGGGGGCTGCGCTGGGTGCACGGAGCACTCACCGCCATAGACCGCGACTGGCTGGTGAAGACCGTCGCCACGCAGCGTTGTGTCATCGCCGAGCCTCGCCGCGACGTTGTGGCCGACCTGGCGCTGGAATTTTTGCCCGATTTTATTGGATATTCATACTTCAAGACGGGTAGCGGCGTCTACAAAGAAAATATCATGCTTGCTGACGACGAGATTGTGGAGAGGTTCCGTGATACATCTCTGCAGCATACGAAAGCCCGTGTGGAGCAATGGCTGGGGGAGAATGTGTGGCCTCGCTACCGTGGTCCGCTGGGTGTCGACCTTATGGTCTGCGAGGACGGCAGCGTGCATGTCGCCGAGATAAACTTCCGCCACACTATGGGCATGGTGGCGCACGAGCAGTTAAGAGTTAAGAATTAAGAGCTAAGGTTATGGGTTTTATAGAAGCATTGTTGTTGGCGTTGGCCTTGTGTGTCGATACGTTGGTGGTGTCGGCCACTACGGCTTTCAAGGATAAGATGCCCTGGCGGCGAGGGGTGTTGATGGCCTTGATTCTTGGCTTCTGCCAGTTTACATTCCCTCTGCTAGGTGCTGTTATCGGCGATGTGGCACGTGCTTTTATAGAGGCTGTCGACCACTGGGTGGCCTTCGGCCTGCTGGCCTTCATCGGCGGCAAGATGATTGTGGACGGCATTCGCGGCGAGGAAGGCGAGGAGCAGAAGAAAGTCGTCGTTGGCCGCCGTTCGCTGATTGCCACCTACTTCCTTCTTGGCGTTGCCACCAGCATCGACGGACTGGCCGTCGGCATCGGACTGGGTTTGGATCAGCCAATGTCCACTGTTTTGTGGGTGGTGGCCGTCGTCTGTGTCGTCACTTTCGTTGTGTCTATTATCGGTATTTTTCTTGGCAAGCGCAACATCATGTTCCCGAGCGTACGGCCAACATCATCGCCGGTGTTGTCCTCATAGGCTTGGGGGTCAAGATTCTGTTAGAACATCTTTTTTTCGCATAGGCTGTAGTATTTTGTGTCCGCCAGGCGACTATAACATAGATGACGGCAAAAGAATATAACCGATGTGTGGCCTGCTGTGCCGACGACGTGATGCGCTTCGCGGTTCGTTGCGGCTGTCGGCGCGAGGACTGTGAGGATGCTGTGCAGGAGGCGCTGGCATCGCTGTGGAGTCACCGCGATAGTGTCGCCGCCGACAAGGGCAAGAGCTACCTCATGGGTGCCGCCTACCGCCGTCTGATGTCGCACTTCCGCCACGAGGCGGTGGTGCAGGAGTATGCGGCTATGACCGTGCATACGGTGTCACAGATGCCCGACGAGGGCTTTGACCTGAAGGATGCCATCGAGCGCAGCCTGCAGACGCTGCCCGAGGTGCAGAGGGCTATCCTCCAGCTGCGCGACGTGGAGGGCTACAGCTACGCCGAGATAGGGGAGGCCCTGTCGCTGAGCGACAAGCAGGTGCAGGTTTACCTCTTCCGTGCACGGGTGGCTATGCGTAAACAGTTGAAAACAATGGGTTATGATAACGATAGATGATAGTAACTATGAGCTGTGGCTGCTGCGATATGCCGAGCAGGAGCTGACGACCGAGGAGCGCGAGGCCGTGGAGGCATGGCTTGCGGAGCACCCCGAAGCTGCCGAGGAGCTGGCTCTTTACATTGAGGCCCCGCGCCTGCAGCGCGACGAGAGCGTTAGCTATGCTGCAACACCGTTGCAGCACATACAACCGCTGTGGCCAGCGGTGCTGCGCTGGAGCGCGGCGGCAGCAGTGGTGGCAGCCTTGATGGTGCCGGCCATTGGCGGGATAACGGAGATGGAGAGTGGAGAATGGAGAGTGGAGAGTGGAGAGGTGGCACAGGCGGATTTGAATGAAGAATTAATAATTAAGAATGAAGAATTGCCGGAAGAAGTGAGGAGCGAAGTGCCAGTTGTTAAGGCTGTGGCAAGACCGCAGGAGGAACTTGTGATTGCAGAAGCCATTGAGGAAACACCTTCCGCAGAGCCTGCGCTTGATGAGTCCGAAAAGCCCGAAGTGCTGCCGACCGTCCCCGAGGTGATATACACGGACAACCTGATAGTATACGAGCAGGCACCCGACACGGTGTATACCGACAACTTGATTGTCTACGACGACAGTCGCCGCTCGTGGACGGAGGATGTCAAGGACTGGGCTGCAGAGACTAATTTTGCACAGTGGGTGCGTCGCCGCTTCAAGGCCCGCGAGGCGGAACTGTTGGCTATGAATGAATAATAACAATTAAATATATACTGCTATGAAAAACAAAGGATTCTTGCCGCTGATGGCGGCACTGGCATTCGGCAGCGCCTTGATGGCGCAGGTCAGCGTGCAGCCCGTGAGGGATGATGTACACAGCATCGTGATTGAAGACGCCGTCTCGTTGAAAGTCTATTTCGACAGGGATAAAGGCTCCGAATTGGAAGTGAGCACTACCACCCCTGTGGCTATGGTTGCGAAGGGTGTGATGCGTATGGACGGAGCCACAAAGGCTGTGCTGCGTCTGTCCCCCAGCACAGCGATAACACACTTCACTGTTGAAGATGCCGCCACGTTGGAACTTGTTGGTCCGATGGACTTCGGTGACGAGCAGTTTACCATCAGTGCCGAGGATGTCGGCAAGGTGAAAGTTACGAAGATCAATGTAGAAGACACCATGAAGGCTGGCTACGTGATACTGCAAGCGACGGACAATGGTCGTATTGTAAGCGAGATACCGTTGCTGCTGACGGCTTATAATTTCAAGGCCAAAGACCACGGTTATATTGAGCTACCTAGCGCCGAAGTGAAGCCTGGTTCAGCCGTGGGAGACAAGACATACACGATTACTGTCGGCGAGAACGGCAAGGTGGTGGTGAAAGACCGTGGTGAGGACAGTGTGGTGTCACGCCAGGTTGAATATCGTGAAAGCCACATGTCTGAGGCTGGTCGCGACGTAGAGCTCAACTATTTCTGGGGTTTCAACAACTGGGGCAGCCACCCCTTCGGCCATGCTGGCGGCGATGCGTCGGTGAGTTATTACTTCATGAACTACGGTATTTCGTTTGACGTGCCGGTGATTGACAGAAGCAAATTCGGCATGTATGTCGGCCTCGGCATCGACGGCAACTATTATCATTTCGACTCGCCGCTGGTGAACTTCAACGGTACAGGCTTTGCCGCCACAACCACGCCCAATGTTACAATGACCAGTGGCACTATGGACCCCGACAACTGGAACACCTATTTCAGTACGCTGGCCATCACGGTGCCAGTGACCTTCAGCTTCGAGCCGTGGAAGTACGACGGCGTGTGCATCCGCCTGTCGGCCATTCCGGGAGTCAATGTCGTAGGGTTCCTGAGTCAGCAGTATAAGACCAAGGCTGTGGATATTACGGCCAACGACCATCAGATGCGCAAACAGGTGAATCCCTTTATGCTCGACGCACGCCTGTCGGTGCAGTACAGCGACTTCGGCCTCTACGTACAAACGGCCACACTCTCGATGTTCAAGGGCGGAGTGGAGCCGTTGTATCCTGTGAAGTTTGGTATCTACTGGACGATGAGCGGCCGGTAGCGGTTAGTGGCTGCAACAGTCGTGGTCGTGGCAATGGCTGCTGGAGGTCTCAAGCTCGATGGTACTATGGTGTATGCCTATGCCGTCGAGCATTTCTTTTACACGGTCGGTGACCTCTTCGAGCATCGTGGCGTTGGGTATTACAACATGGCAGGTGAGTGCCGTCTCGGTGGTTGAGATGGCCCAAATGTGCATGTGGTGTACGTTGAGTACGCCGTCCAGCGCTTCTATCTTCTTGCTTATCTCATCGACGTCGAAGCCTTCGGGCACTGCGTCGGTGCTCATGCGCAGGCTCTCGCTGAGGAGGTCCCAGGTGGAGATGAGGATGACGACGGCGATGACAAGGCCGATGATGGGGTCGATGACGGTCCAGCCGGTGTAGTGGATGACGATGCCGCTGACCACGACGCCGACGCTGACGAGCGTGTCGGCAAGCATGTGGAGGAAGGCACCGCGGGTGTTGATGTCGTGTTGCTGCTGGCGGCTTAGAGCCCAAGCCGTGAGGCCGTTGATGACGATGCCGACGGTGGCGGTCCAGATGATGAGGGTGCCGTTGACTTCGGCGGGGTGGAAGAACTTGTCGATGCTCTCTACGACGATGGCACCGACGGCCACCAGCAGGATGATGGCGTTGAGCAGCGAGATGAGGACGGAGGCTTTGCGATGGCCGTAGGTGAAGCGCTTGGTGGCAGCGCTTGAGGCCAGCTTCAGTGCTATCATGGCCAGCAACAGCGAGAAAACGTCGCTGAGGTTGTGTCCGGCATCCGACAGCAGACCGATAGAGTTGCCGACAACGCCTGCTACAGCCTCGACGATGACGAAGAGAAGATTCAACGCCACAGCCACTATATATATGGTGGAGAGTTTCTCTATGGCGTGGCTGTGGTGATGGTGGTGACCATGGTGGTCGTGGTGACCATGTTCGTGGTGGTCGTGATTGTGGTGGTGCTCATTCCTATGTTCGGGCTCGTGGTGGTGTGTGTGATTATGTTCCATAATATTCTGTTTTTTGTTTTGCAAAATTACTATGTTTTTGCAAAACGAAGCCATCACCACAGATGGTGATTGGCCGTGCTAACAGAGGCTGTCTGGTGGTGCTGTAGGGTCTTGACGTTCAAGCAGGAAGCTGACAGGGCGGAAGCCGTCGTTGCAACTGATAAGTGCAGAATAGGGGTTCCGCATCCAGCCGTCGTAGAAGTTTCCGCGCCCCTCGGCGAGCTCTTTTACGAACCATTGCATGCTCTCCCAGGCGCTCGGACAAAGGCCGGCAGGACGCTCCCCGTCGTGGCTTGTCCACTGCTGACCCTCGGTCACGTCGCAGGTGTGCTCTATGGGGTTCTCATAGAGCGCCTGCAGGTCGCGGTAGTCGGCGCAGCGTATGGCGGTGATTCTTACAGTATACATCTAGAGGTTTATTTCGTGAACCTGGCCGTCGTCGACAAGGGTGATGGTTCGGTCGCCCGACTGCCCCCGTGTGTAGTAGAAAATGTAAATCGTCTTGCCGAACCGATAGCGGATGTTGAAGGCTGGCCACTCGGAGGGCACCTGCGGGTCGATGGTGAGTTGGTCGCCCCTGAGTTTGAAACCCAGTATGTTCTCTATGCCCGTCTTGTACGCCCACGAGGCCGACCCCGTGTACCAAGTCCAGCCGCCACGGCCCGGATGCTGTGGGTTCGCGTATATGTCGGCGGCTATGCAGTACGGCTCCACCTTGTATTTCAGCACGTCGGCAAGCGACTGCGTGCGATGTATGGGGTTGATTAGCGAGTAAAGGTAGTAGGCCATGTCGTAGCGGCCTTCCTTGAGCTGGGCCATGATGTACCACATGGCACCGTGGGTGTACTGGCCACCGTTTTCACGCACACCAATGGGGTAGTTGGCGATGTAGCCCGGCGAGGGTTGCGAATCCTTGAAGGCTGGTGTGAGGAGCTGAATGATCTCGTGCTCGCGGTTGACGAGTCGTCGGTCTGTCTCGCGGAAGACAGACTCCTTCTGCTCCGCCGTAGCGACATCGGTCAGTATGCTCCAGGCCTGCGAGATAAGGTCTATCTGGCATTCGGTGTTGTTGCGCGAGCCCATGGGGTCGCCGTTGTCGAAATAGGCGCGGAGGAACCATGCGCCGTCCCAGGCCGAACGTTGTATGGCGTCGACGATGCTCTTCCTGGCCGAGGCTAGCT
The DNA here is from genome assembly GCA_017524785.1 of Bacteroidales bacterium. Lineage (GTDB taxonomy): Bacteria > Bacteroidota > Bacteroidia > Bacteroidales > P3 > Colimorpha. Next base: position 6,719 of record JAFXUY010000107.1, read on the forward strand.
GTTGGCAGTACGAGAGGTCCGCTCCCGGTGCCAATTGTGTCATATGCTCCATCTTGGGCAGCAGGTCGGCAAGGAAGAATGCCACCCATACGCTTTCCCCCTTGCCCTGTGCGCCGACGGCCGACATGCCGTCGTTCCAGTCGCCGCAGCCCATCAGCGGCAAGCCATGCGAACCTATGCGCGACAGCGAGCGGTCGATGGCTCGACGCAGGTGCTCATAGAGGGAAGCGCTTTCGGTTGAAGTGGTGTAGTTGACACCGCGTTCGGTCTCGTCGGGCCTCAGCTGTTCGGCCTGACAGAATGGCACCTGCTCGGAGAGAATCGAGGTGTCGCCAGTGACGGATAGATATTGGTAGGTGACGAAAGGCAGCCACAGGTAGTCGTCGGAGAAGGTGGTACGGGCGCCCAGGTGCAGGCTTTCGTGCCACCAGTGCAGCACGTCGCCCTGCGCGAACTGGTGTGCTGCGTGGTCCAGAATCTGGCGGCGGGCATAGGCTGGGTCGCTGTAGAGAATCGACATCACGTCCTGCAGCTGGTCGCGGAAGCCTGTGGCGCCACCCACCTGATAGAATCCGGCGCGGGCATAGAGACGCGAGGAGTAGACCTGGTAGAGGTACCAGCGGTTGAGCATGTAGTTGAGCGAGCGGTCGGGGGTCTCGACCTGTATGTGCGAGAGACGCTCGTCCCAGAAGTCTACAACGCGTTGGAACTCGGCGTTGATTGTTTGAATACTAGATTGTACGATTGCTTGATTACCCGAGTCTACAGCTATGACGAAAGCCAGTTCCTTTTCGCCCGAAGCCGGTAGCTCCACCGTGAGGCCGAGGCGTTTGCGGTTGGGGTAGTTGAGCGAAATATCGGTGAGGCGTTCGGTGGCTGTGAGAACCACTGTCTGGTCGTGGTAGATGGGGTGGTACACATTGCGAACGCGCAGGCTGTTGCTGGCTTCGTCCCATTCCGAGTATAGGAAGCGTGCCGTCTTCTCCTCCGTGTCGCCGAGTACAAGCTTGTAGACCATGTCCAGCTGTAGCTGCTGTGGGCTTTCGAGCTTGTTCTGCAGTTTGAGCTGGTAGTATTTCTCCATACGGTCGAGGGCCACGAAGACGCGGACATTGACACGCAGGTCGTCATAGTCGGCGTCGAATGCCGACCAGCCTTGCGAGTGGCGCGCCGTCGCGGGCACAAACTGATGGCGGTTGATGAGGAGCATCTCGGTGGCAGTGTCGCGGACAATGTCGTTGCTCCAGCCGGTGAGTTTGAACTGCTGGGCGTTGTTGGCAAAAGTGAAGCCGGCCATGGTAGAACTGACGACACAGCCGAAGCGGGGATTGGCGAGCACATTGACCCACGGCATGGGCGTGTTGGTGTTGGTCACCACATAGTCGCGCCCCTCGTTGTCGAAGCCGCCGTATTGGTTGTAGTATTCCAGCGAACTCCACACGCGAAACTCGCGTTTGGGCTGAAGCACCGGATATTCTATCTTGTCCTGATATATCTGGTTTATCGCCTCCAGGCGCTGCAGCTGCTGCTCGAGGGTCAGCCCGTCGGTGGTGTTGAATGACAGGCGTGCCACCACGCGTAGCAGCGTGCGCTCGTCGGCTGTCAGGTCTTTCCCATCCAGCACGAACACCTTGCCGGCATCGTTGTGCGAGGCCCACAGGTGCTCGGTGTCGGCCATGTTGCGGATGTATCGCGTGAGGCTTTCATGGTCGCTGTTCCCATCGTTGGCTCCACTGCGGTCGCCTTCGATGGGTACATCGTTGATGATGACCAGGTCGAGCACGAGTCCATGGACTTTGTAGTATTCGAAGGCGCGCAGCATCTCTTTGGCGAAGCCGGAGCGGGCCATGCTGTCCACCTCGATGAGCACTATGGCCAGGTCTCCGCTGATGCCGAAGCGCCACAGGCCGCTCTGCGAGAGGTGGTTCTGGGCCAGCAACTGCTGGCGGTGGTTGCCGAGGGTGGCGGTTTGCGCTATATATTTTGAGAAGCTGTTGTAGAGTCGCATGTGGACACCCTTCAAGGTGGAGAGGGCAGTGCGCATGTTGTTGAACACCGAGGCTGTCTCGAAGGCATAGTTGATGTCCATTGTGCTGTGGTACTGCTCCGTGAGCTGTATCAGGTTGTCCTTGCTCTTGCCGAAGCCGGTGAGGAGATAGGCCTCCATCTGTTTGCCGGCGGGTATATGAATACGGCGGCGCATAGAGGCTATGGGGTCGAGTGTGGTGCCGACGGTGGCGGTCAGGGTGCGGCGGTTCTCAATGATGTCGGCATGCCGCAGGCTGCCACCTCGACCGAGGAATTTGAGACGCGAGGTCTCGTATTCCACCAGGTTGTCGTCGTCGCTCGTCCACAGCTTGTGCAGCGCAAAGTGGTGTATGCCGCCCGAAGCCGGACGCGAGAAGATAAGCGACTCGTGGTCGGTGTCGAACTCGCTGTGTATCTTCATGCTGTTGAACACGCGGTGACTCTCGTCCTCGCCGCGCGGGGCTAGCACTATCTCGGCGTAGGTGGTAAGCTCCAGGTCTACGTCCTGCTGTGTGCTGTTGGTGAAGGTGTAGCGGCGTATCTCGGCGTTGTGGTCTTTCAGCACCGTGATGTCGGTGCAGGTCTCTATGCCGTTGTCGCTGCGCAGGAAGCGTATCTTGTCGCTGGCAAAGCTTACGCGGTAGCCTTCGGGCATGACGTCCAGTGGCGCGTAGGTGGCCGACCAGAGGTGGTCGGTGTTGAGGTTGCGGACGAAGAGGTAGTTGCCGTAGTGGTCCGACGATATTTTACGGTAGCGGTTGATTAGGATGTTCTTGTAGCGCGAGAATCCGCTGCCGCGGTCGTTGAGGAGCACGGTGTAGTGGCCGTTGCTGACCACGCCTATCTCCGGCACGTTGACTATGCCGTCGAAGTCGCGGGCGTCGCTCTCCGTCTGCACCTTGCTGTATTGGTAGCGTTTGTATTGTGTTACCTTGAGGTCGATGTATGGCTTCACCTGGGCTTTCTCTTTCAGCAGCGTCTCCATCGAGCGCATCGCCGGTTCCTGCATGAAGTAGCGTTGCAGGCAGTGGTCGCCCAGATAGTTGGCCAGCGAGGCCAGTATCATGCCCTGGTGGTGGGCATAGTGGGCGCGCACAGGCACATGGTCTTCCTCGTCGTACGACTCGAAAAAGCCGAAGGCGTCGTACATGTTCAACCGCTTGAAGCGCTGGATGTTCTCATATACGGCGCGGTCGTCGAAGCCTATGGTCATCAGCGAGCTGTAGGGCGAGATGACTATGCGGTCGGGAGTGGTGTTCTGGAACTTGAGGTATGGTACGCCGAAGGCATGGTATTTGTAGTTCTGGGCGTCGTCCAGTTCGTTATAGGCTGTCTCCGAGATGCCCCACGGCAGCCCTTTGTCGGTGTTGTTGATGAATGCCCGCTGGGCACGTATGGCGAAGCTGTAGGTCTCGTCCATCAGCGTGTGTTTGTAGGTGGGCAGGAAGATGAGCGGCATGAAATACTCGAACAGCGTGCCGTACCACGAAGCAACACCTTTGTAGCCATGATATTGCACCAATGTCTTGTCCAGGCAGAACCAGTGCTTGTAGGGTGCGTCGCCTTGGGCTATGGTCATGAAGCTGGTCAGCCGCGCCTCCGAGGCGAAGTTGTTGTAGTGGTAGGGCAGCAGTGTGTGGGCGCCATAGTCGAAGCCTATGCTGAACACATCGAGCTCGGGGTTGTAGAGCTTGGTGAAATCGGTCTCGTCGATTATGCGTGTGACTTTGGCCATCAGCGATTCGGCACCGTCTATGCTGTCGAGGAATCCTTTCACAACATAGAGGCAGGCCACGAAGTTGCCCGAGTCGCAGGTGCTTACAAAGTAGTTGGGCAGCTTGTCGAGCGTCTTCAGGCTGTACCAGTTGAATAGGTGGCCGTTCCATTTCTCCAGTCTCGTCACCGTGTCGACGATGTGCTCCAGGCGGCTCACAGCTTCGTTTTTGCCGATGAAGCCCAGCTCCGTGGCGCTGACTATGGCTGTCATCGAGTAGCCTATGTTGGTCGGCGAGGTCTTGTAGTCCTCCAGCGGCTCGCGCCCCATCTGGTAGTTGTCGGGGATGAGCCAGTTGTTCTCCTCTCTTATCAGGCTGTCGAAGAAGTGCCACGTGTCTTTGGCCAGTGTGCGGACCTCCTCGGTCTCTTTGTCGCCCAGGGCGTGTCGCTCTTGCGGGAACTTCTTGCCCAGCCAGAACATCAGCAGCGGTGCGCCGCACCACACCATGCAGCAGAACAGCATGGCGGCCAGGTCTACCCAGTTGCCGCTGCCTGTTGCAAACAGCACCGCCAATATCGCCGATGCCACGTAGTTGAACCAGAACTTGCCCAGATAGTCGCCCAGGGTGCCTTTCGTGCTCTTGGCGGCCTCGTCGCTGGTGATCCATGCCAGCAGGTCGCGGTGCGAAAACCACATGCGGTAGCAGGCGCGCACCGCGGCGTCCGTATACATCCAGGCCTCCTTGGGAAGCAGGGCGAACTGCACCAGCGAGCGGTAGAGTATTACGCGGAAGCCGCGCATGAGGGTCATGTAGTATTTGTATCGCTTGCCGAAGCGGGGCAGGGTGGTGATCTGGCCTATTATGAAGAACACTATGGGCGAGGCTACGGCTACCAGTGCAGCCACCAGGAACCATACCGGATGTATGTTCACCAGCCCGCTGAATCCCACGTAGAGCACCACCATCAGGGCCAGGCTCAGCATCGACCGGCGCAGGTTGTCGAATATCTTCCACCGGCCTATCGTGTTCACCTGGTTCTTCACCCTTTCGCCGCGCTCGTTCTTCACCTTGCGCCCCAGCCACGAGATTATCTGCCAGTCGCCGCGCGTCCAGCGGTGGTGGCGTTTGGCGTCGTCGATATAGTTCGACGGGTTGTCGTCGAACACCTCCACGTCGTTTATCAGTCCGCAGCGTATATGGCATCCCTCCAGCAGGTCGTGGCTCAATATCAGGTTCTCCGGGAAGGTGCCCTTCAGCACCTGCTGGAACACCCGCAGGTCGTAGATGCCCTTGCCGCAGAACGAGCCTTCGTTGAAGATGTCTTGGTACAGCTCGAAGCTGGCCGTTGTGTATACGTCCAATCCGCCGAGGCCGGCCATCAGCTGGGCATAGCGGCTCTTGTTCGTCACCTCCACGTCCACGTTCACGCGCGGCTGCATTATGCCGTAGCCGCGGTCCACACGGTGCCCGTCGGGCGAGAGCACAGCCCGGTTCAGCGGGTGCGCCATAGCTCCTATAAGCTTCTGGGCCGAGTAGAGCACCAGCTCGGTGTCCGTGTCGAGGGTTATGATGAACTTTATCTTGTAGTCGTGCTGGCTGATGGTCTCGCAGCGGAAGCGCTTCTGCTTCTCTTCCTCGCTGGTCTGCCCCAGAATCAGGTCGTTGAAGTGCAGTATGGCACCACGTTTGCGCTCGTGGCCCAGCCATGTGCGCTCGCCGTCGCTCCACGCACGGCGCCGGTAGACGAAGTTGAATATCGGGGCGCCGTACTTCTCGTTCAGCTCCTTCACCTTGGCCAGTCCGGCTTCCACCACCTCGTCGTCCCACGGGGCGTCCTGCCCGTGGTACGACGCCGCGTCGCCAACCAGCGTGTAGTACAGGTTCTGGCCCGGTGCCCCGCTGAAGCTGTGCCCGCTTCCGCGGTCGATATTGCTCAGGTAGTACACCTCCAACACGCCCATCAGCTCCTCCACCTTCGCCTTGCTCTTCAGGATGGTGGGCATTATTACCATCGTCGTGTACTCCTTCGGAATCAGGCCGTCCTTGAACTTAAGCTTGAAGGTGCCCGTGGGGTGGTGGAGCTTGCCGAGCAGCCAGTTGAACAAGTCTATCACCACCTGGCTCATCGGCACACACATAATCAGCGTCGTCAGGGCCGTGATCCATGTGAACCCCTCGCCCCATGTGGCTGCCAAAGCAAAAGCCAGTGCCAGCGCCAGCGACACCAGGGCTACAATCGTGATGTATAGGTGGGCGCGGGCATTCCAGCGCTTCGGCGGGAATAACTGCCACCCCACGTGCTCGCCGCGCTCGTCGGCCGTCGCCACCAGCCTCTTCACAAAGTCGTACTCCTTCTCCTTCCGCTTCCGGCACAGCCGCATCACCTTCCCGCGGTAGTCCTCCTTTGTCTTGTCCTGCATCTGGTCGTACATCGCGGCCTTCTCCCCCTTCAGCATCCTCTCCGAGAAGCTGACGCAATCCACCAGCTCCGACATCTGCAGCTTGGTCATCTTCTTCAGCGATGTCCAGATGTTCATCATCACCAGGTTCTCCTGCGCGGCCTCGTTCAGCCGTTCGCCGTCCACCTGCCTCTTGTCCGTCGGCGAGTACTGTATGCTGCCCTTGGCCTCCAGCTGCTTGCACAGCTTGGCCAGTTCGGCAATCAGTATAGTCTTTATCAGCGGCGGCAGCGCCATCACCTCCTGGTAGCACAGGAAGTCCTTCTGCCGCTGCTGCACCTGCTTCAGGTAGCGGAACAGCAGCACCTTGTCCACCTGCCAGTGGCATCTCCGCAGGAAACCCTCCAGCAGGTTCCACAGCATCTCTATGCGCCCCCTCTCCACGCGCCACTTCCCCTTCTCCACTCCTTTCAGCTCCGGCCGCAGCACCTTCTCCTGCTCGCTTATCATATAGTAGTTGTCAAGCACCCACTCGTTGGTGCTTCCCACAAGCCTCTGGCTCTTCGTCTCTTCGACAAGAAGCATATAATAGTGCGTCACCTGGCGCACGCTTTCCTTGAATATCTTGTAGCTACTCTTCATAGTCGTCTCCGTTTTGAAAGTGCAAAGTTACGAAAAATATTTTATATAATAAAAATATATTTCACCATCTAAAAAGTCCAAGCCCCAAGAGCTCTTGGGGCTCGGAACCGTTGCCGGTTGTTTTTTAAGCAATTCGATTTACTGTCAGCGTCCTATTGCAGTATCAGCTTCCTCGCCGTGACGCCCAGGGGCGTGTGTATGCGGACTATATACGAGCCGCGGGGCAGGGGTGTTAGGTCGAGGGTCACATGGTCGGGGGTGATGGCGCGGAGGTTCCAGCCGCCGATGGGGCGACCGTGATTTCAGACAACTTGGAAACAAGACAAAGAAAACAAAAAGAGGGGAAAAATGTTTCGTAAATGCAATTGTTATTTAATCATTATTGTGTCAATGTTACCTTCATTGACCATTAAAATAAAAATATAGCCATCATCGGCAGCGTCCCAAAACGGAGTTCCTTTTATATATAAAAGTTTATTACGATAACCTACTGTTATTGGATGAAATGTTTCTATTACCATTTTTATGGTTTTATGCTCTGTATCTTCCAAAAAGCCAACAGGCTTGTCCGATAAGTATATGCACGGTGGCCAACTATCCTCTATCCGTGCAATATTCTCATTTAAATATCCTTTGACCAATATTGTGTCTTTTTCGTGCATTCGTACGCTATCTATATTTTGATTAAAAAAAACATTCTACCGCTTTTACCGAATTATAATCGTTCCATGAAAAATCATAGTCGCTGTCTCCGCAGAGGCTTTGTTTCTTGCAGCCGACAAAACATATTGCGACCACGCACAATAATAGTAGAACTATCTTTTTCATATCTATTTATCCTCCATTTCTTTTGTTAGATTCAAAACCTTAAAGTTTGCCGTTGCCGGTTGTGCATGGCATGGCAAAGCGGCACTTAAACATAAAGTTGTTGCAATTATTAAGATATTATTTTTCATGATTCTAAAATTTTACCGAGTCAATTTGGATGGCGTCAATTCTTAATCGTACATCATCCCCGGCCACCCCAGTCATTCTTGTGTCATACCCAAGATTCCTTATTATGCCTTTGACAAACACCACTCTGCTTTTTTCTGTCATCCATTCTTCCACCACACGGCCTTCTGGCATTTTTATATCGACACAAGGAAAACAAGCTTCTTTCATGCAGTCACCCCATTCATAGTGTTCTTTCTCATAATTGAGTAAAAAGTACTGTTGACCTACACGAGGAGCGTCGATACCACCAGGGACTTTGCCAAACAGCAATATTGTATCTCCATCGTGAGCGTTGAGCGTTGAGTCGTGATGATAAAAATACTCTTGGACTTTTATCATGGGGTTGAAATATGTCCATGAAACTACATATTTGTCTGGCGCATAGTGGTCGTACATTTCTGGGTAGTCTTTCATACAGGAACATGAATAATTGTATTTCTTGCATCCGACAAATGTGCAAACAACTATCAGCGTGCAGAGTATAATGATTATATTGATTTTGGCTTTCATGACAATCATTGTTTTATTTGTTTGACTTCAGTTCATTAATCTGTTTCTGCAGGTCGATGACGTAGAGCGTCAGTTCTTCGACCTTCTACAGTAGCACCTTGTTCATCTCGCCCACGTCCACACCGTTCTCTTCGACCTCGGCTGCCGACGGCACGTCGGGCAGGTGGTGATGGAATTTGTTTTTTCGGCGCACAATAATAACGTAATAATCACGCAAATATTGTGTATTGTGCCGAATTGGTCGCTCCACGTCTACGGAGGCCGCTCGCCGCTCTCGCGACGGAAACGCGGATGGGTTCCAGTGTCGGTTTGTCGTGTTTTCATTGGTGCATAATTTACCCCCTCTATATATAGTTAGTAGCAAAAAAGGCAAAAAAGTATCACCCGTTAACGTTATTTATGAATTATTAACACTTCCGCCGCCCGTAACCCCGTAGGGGTGGCTTTGCATAGCC
>JAFXUY010000108.1 GCA_017524785.1 Bacteroidales bacterium
ACAACAACAACAACAATAAAAATAACAAGTTATGAGAAAGATTACACTTTTTGCACTGGCACTGGTGGCCATGGTTGCTTCGGCAAATGCCCAAAGAATGTACTACACACCGTGGGACGGCAACTATTCGTATGCCTTGAACGTGGGTACCGATTTCAGCATCGTTCAGCGCAACTTCGGCACCAACTCCTTCGACATCGTCTCAAAGCCCGGCATCGCCGCCTCGTTCCGCTACGAGGGCGACAAGGAAATCACCGACAACCTCCTCTGGGGCTACCAGGTCGAGCTGGAATACCTGATGCAGAAGATAATGTTCAACAAGACCCTCGAGACAACCAACATACAGCACAACGACTGCAACTGGTGGGATCTCCAGTTCGACTTCCGCTTCTCCTTCGCCTACAAGCCTATAGACAACCTTGAGCTACAGGTTGCCGCGGGTATCTTCGTCTCGCCCCTCTTCGGCATGAAAGGCACCACCTACGAGACCACAGCCGCGGGCGTCGAGGTGCCCGACAGCCGCGAGGACACAAAGGTGCCTGTATTCTTCAACCTCGGCTCGGGCGTGAGCACCATGCTGCAGGCCAAGTATTTCTTCAGCGACCAAGGCTTCGTGAGCCTCAACATCCACGACAATATCGGCATCGACCTCTTCGGCAAGGATTTCAGCGACGATCTTACCCTTGCCAAAGGCGGCCAGCGCGGCGTGGTGATGCTCGGCATAGGCTACAAGTTTGAACGCTAACGATGCAAAACCGCAGGTTGCAGCCTGCGCACCATAATTTATAAGCGGCGGGGACGATGACGTTCTACGCCGCTTTTTTTTGTTGCCGTTCTGTTTTTTTTATGTATATTTGCATATTTATAGATATATCAGTTTTACTATGAAACGACCTCTGACATTGGCACTTATGTTGCTACTGGCCTGCTACGCCGCCGCCCAGGCGACGGTGACCGTGGTTGGCACCGGCGGCGACAGCCGTACCTTTGCCGTCGACGCCACGGGCGAGATTTATTTCGGCACCGACTATATGGCCGTGATGCCGTCGGCGAACAGTAGCGAACTGGAGATAATCCAGATGGACGACATCGAGAAGGTGCTCTTCGACGGCAGCGTGAACATTGTCGACGTAGAAGGAACCACGCTGACCCTCGCCCCCAATCCCGCCGGCGCAAGCTTCGCATTGCACGGCATGGGCACGGGGCCGCAGCTGGTGACGGTCTACAGCATGAGCGGCACCGCGGTGCTTCAAGGGCGCTACAGCGACGGCGAGGCTATAGGCATAGGCAGCCTGCCGCAGGGCATATACATGGTGCGCGCCGCAGGGAGCATAGTCAAACTGATAAAGAGATAGGAGGGGCATGATGAGAAGGTTATTGGTTATCGGATATTGGTTGTTGACCCTTGCCGTCCTCGGTGCAGGCACTGCACAGGCACAGCAGCGATATATCAAGGTCTACAGCGGCGGCAGCGAAGTGTACAGCGTGCCGACAACCGGCAGCAACAGACTGCAGCTGGAGGGTGGCAACGCCACCTTCAGCCACAACGGCAGCACCGTGGTGATAAGCATCGACGCCATCGACAGCATGGTGTTTGTGAAAACAACAGACAGCGACCCCGACACAACCGGCGGCGATACGGTAGCTGTCGACACCGCCTCGTCCATAAGCATCACCTGGAACGGCAGCTCGGTGGCCATCGTCAATCCCTACGCCTCGCAGGGCGTAAGCGTCAGCGCCGAAGGCGGCCACGTTACCGTCAACTCGACCCTCGACAGCGCCTACCTGCCCTACCTGCTCTTCGGCTCGTCGACCGACGGCTCGCTGACCATCAACTCGGTGGAGAAGGTGCTGCTGCGGCTCGACAACCTGACCCTCGGTTCCACTGCCGGGCCTGCCATCAACATGGCGAGCGACCGCAAAGCGGTGCTCGACCTCGTAGGCGAGAGCACCTTGAGCGATGCTGCCGGGGGCACCCACAAAGGGGCCTTGCAGGCTGCCGGCAAGCTGGCTTTCCAAGGCACCGGCACACTGACGGTGGGCGGACTGACGAAACACGCCATACAGAGCAGCGGCCGCTGCACGATGAACAGCGGCACGGTGAACGTGACTACGGCCGTGAAAGACGGCATGAACGTGGACGACTTCCTGATGTACGGCGGCACGGTGAATGTGACCAACCCCAACGGCGACGGGATTGACGGCGACCAGGGAGTGGTGGAGATATACGGCGGCACGGTGAATGTCACCGTAACGGCCGACGGAAGCAAGGGACTGAAGAGCGGCGGCGACATGACATTCGTGGGTGGCGAGACGACGGTGAACGCCAACGGCACGATAGTGATTGACAACTACGACCCCAGCTACTGCACGGCCATCAAGGCAGGCGGCAGGCTGCTGATGACAGGCGGCACGGTGACCGCCACCTGCGCCAGCACCAATGCCGGCGGCAAGGCTGTGAGCGCCGACGGCGACATCATAGTCAGCGGCGGCGTGATGAACCTTACGGCCAACGGCAACTGTGCGAAGTACAACACGTCGGCCAGCACCTACGACAGCTACGCGTCGGCCTGCCTGAAGGCAAACGGAAACATAACCATCGGTGGCGGCACCGTGAGCGCCATCGCCGGCGGACGCGCCATAACCACTGACCGCAACTATACGCAGACTGGCGGCACGGTGACCACAAGCACTAGCAAGAGCGGCTTCACGGTGACAGGCAGCGGCACAAGCTGCACCGACGGCTTTGCGGCGGCCTGCCTGAAGGCCGACAGCAACATTGTGTTCACCGGCGGCACCTTCAGCGGCAGCAGCACCGGCACCGGCGGCCGCGGCATAGTGGCCGACGGTACGCTGACGGTGGGCCTTCCCGGCGCTGCCGACAGCCTGCTGAGCATCTACGTCACCACCAGCGGAAGCCCCGTCAACGCCAGCAGCGGCGGCGGTGGCTGGCCCGGCGGCGGTGGCAGCAGCAGCGACTACTGGAAAGGACTGCCCAAGGGGGTGAAGATAGAAGGGAACATCATCGTCAACAGCGGCCACCTGCAGAGCTACTGCTCGCAGACCAGCGGCAGCACCAACGGCGAGGCCATAGAGAGCAAGGACAGCATATTAGTGAACGGCGGCACGGTGGAGGCCAACTCGTATGACGACGCTATAAACGCTGCCTCCTATATCCGCATTACCGGCGGCAAGGTGTGGGCCTATGCCCGCGGCAACGACGGCATGGACTGCAACGGCAACCGCATAGACGTTAGCGGCGGCACCCTGATATGCCGCGGCACCGAGGTGGCCATCGACGACAACGGCGACCATGGCGGCAAGCTCTACATCACCGGCGGCACCGTGCTCCTCGTGGGCGGCAACATGGGCACCACCGAAGCCACTCCGCAGGTGACAGGACAGAAAGGCGCGAAGATAAGCAGCAACGCCACCACGCTGCTCAACAACGGCTTTGCAATAAAGAACCAGACCGCCGACTCGGTGGTGCTGACCTTCAAATGGCCCACGGTGAGCGGCAACGGATTCATGAGCTATGTGGGCGACAGCGACAACGGAGGCACCAAACCTCCGGGAGGTGGCGGCTCGGGCATCTACATCTCGTCGCCCGCGCTGCAGAGCGGCAACACATACAAATACTACTCGTCGCCCACCATCAGCGGCGGCAGCCACTGGCACGGCCTCTACGAGGGAGCCTCGGTGACCACCAGCGGCAACGGCACAAGCCTGACACTACAATAATATTATGACAGATATGAAAAAGATTGTATTGATATTGACAGTGCTGGCCTTCGGCTTCGCGGCATGCAACAAAGACGAGGGCGTCGGCGGCACGGCGACGATAGAAGGCACCGTGATGAAGGTGCTGCACCCCGACGACGACTACGACATGACGGCGGACACCGTCGTCGCCACCAAGCAGGATGTCTTCATCGTCTACGGCGACGAGGGCTTCGTGGGCGACGATGTGGAGACCGGCGAGGACGGCAGCTTCCGCTTCCGCTACCTCAAGGCTGGCACCTACACTGTCTACGCCTACAGCGAACTGGCAACGGGCGAACGGGTGGCCGTGAAGCAGACCGTGGAACTGAAACGCGGCGAGACGGCCAAGCTGCCAACCATATATGTCCACAGCGGCAAAGCCTACGGCACAGCCATGGTGAAAGGATGGGTGCGCGCCACATGGTTCGACAAGAACGGCAACGTGCTCAACAGCGACTGGGCCTACGACCAACGCGTATACATACAACGCCTCGGCGAGCCCTACTACTTCGAAGACACCCGCGTGGGCCTCAACGGACTCTTCTACTTCCAGAAACTGCAGCCCGACACCTACATCGTCTTCACCTTCGGCGAAGACCCCTCGAACGGCAGCAACATGGAGACGCCGGTGCCCGTGTGCGACACAATAGTGGTAGAAAAGACCGACACAGTATACTCGGTTGGCGTAATGAACATATACCTAAAAGCATAAGGAGGTTTCAGGTTTCAGGTTTCAGGTTTCAGGTTTCAAGTTTCAGGTTTCAAGTTCCAGGTAATGAAGGTCAAAGCACATAGCAGGTTTTTCAAGGCGGCAGTCTACGTCTGTCTGTTCCTTGCCAGTCCTGTCTGTGCCCAGCAGCGCGATTTCGCCACCGAGCTGCAGGCTGGCTATGGCCTGAAACCGTGGCGCGGCGGCACGCTGACGCTCACAGAGAAAGTGCGCTTCAGCAACGGCAGCACACGCTACAGCCAGAGCAAGACGGCCCTGGTGCTGCAGCAGACCCTCCTGAAGCGGCAACTGGACCTATACGACATGCGGCTTCGCATAGGCGGCGGGTATACCTTCATCAACCGCCTGAGCGACCCCTACGACAATCCCTGGTACGAAAACCAGCACCGCCTGATGGTGCAGGGCACACTGGCCAAAGACCACGGCTTCTGGCGCTTCGGCGGCAGGGCACGCATGCAGAGCACCTTCCGCGACGAGAGCCACGGCGACTTCCGCTACAATCCCAAGCTTATGCTGCGCGGTCGACTGTCGGCAGCCTACTCGATGCCCGACCGCCCGTGGAAGTTCGGCGCCAACGCCGAATACTTCTATAGATTGAACGACCCTCGTGGCGCCTTCGTCGACGAGATGCGCTATACGCTTGAGAGCACCCGCATCCTCGACCGCCGCCAGAGCATTACACTATATCTGAAATACTTTCACGAAATGCAGGTTGCCGACCCCGTGCGTATGCTCTGCATAGGACTGAAATATGAATTTGAATAACACCAATATAACATGAAACATACAATCATACCCATCGTCGCATTGGCATTGCTCGCGGTTTCGTGCAGCAACAACAACCAGCCCAAACTGGACTTCACCGACCCCACCGTGGGCGAATACGACTCGCTCAACATCGTCGACACCAACGATGCCGGTGGTCCGTCGACCGTCATTTACTACAGCGGCAACAGCGACATCTTCCGCCAGTACTACAGCGACCACAGCCTGCGCGCCGAAGGCACCGTCACCAATGGACTGCGCGAAGGCCGCTGGGTCTTCTACTTCCCCGACGGCAACATACAGGCCGAGGGCAACTATGTCGGCGGCAAGGAGGACGGCCCCTACCGCATCTATCGCGAGAACGGCGCCCCCTACTATATCGGCCAGTATACCATGGGCGTGCGCTCCGGCATCTGGGAGATTTACGACCAGGACGGCAACCTTGTCACCACCCAAGACTTCGGAACCCCAAACCCTTAACTCGTAACTGACAAATGATCGACCTTGCTCTCGACATATACCGTACCGTTGGACTTCAAGCCGACCGGCTGGGGCTGGATGCCTACGCTGTGGGCGGAGTGGTGCGCGACCATTTCCTGCAACGTCCCTGCACCGATATCGACGTCGTGTGCGTGGGTCGCAGCGAAGGCGGCGAGGTGCATATCGGCATCGAGCTGGCCAAAGCCGTGGCCGACGCCGTGGGCGGCAGCAAGGTGTCGGTGTTCAAGAACTTCGGCACCGCCAGCTTCCGCTATACCACCGAGGGACGCGAATACGAGCTGGAGTTCGTCGGCGCACGCCGCGAGAGCTACAGCCGCGACAGCCGCAAGCCTGTGGTGGAGAACGGCACCTTGGAGGACGACCAGCGGCGGCGTGACTTCACGGTCAACGCCCTCGCCATCTGCCTCAACGCCGACCGCTACGGCGAGTTGGTTGACCCCTTCGGCGGCATACGCGACCTCAACGAGGGCATCCTGCGAACGCCACTGGACCCCGACATCACCTTCAGCGACGACCCGCTGCGCATGATGCGCGCCGTGCGCTTCGCCTCGCAGCTAGGCTTCCGCATAGCCGACGACACCTTCGAGGCCATCTCGCGCAACGCCAAACGCATCGAGATTGTCAGTGCCGAGCGTGTCATAGTGGAACTCAACAAGATAATGCTCTCCCCCACCCCTTCCGTCGGCCTCAAGCTGATGCAGAAGTGCGGCCTCATGGAGTTGATACTGCCCGAGATTGCCGCCCTGCGCGGCGTGGAGACAGTCGACGGACGCGGCCACAAAGACATCTTCTTCCACACCATGCAGGTGCTGGACAATGTATGTCTCCCCGCCTCCGGCGGAAATCCTGAAAATCCTGGAAATGGATTTGAAAAGATTTCCCAAGATTTCGCGAAGCGGGAGATTGACAGAAAGCTGTGGCTCCGCTGGGCGGCCTTGCTGCACGACGTCGGCAAACCCGGCGTGAAGAAATACGACCCCAAGCAGGGCTGGACCTTCCACGGCCACGAAGCCCGTGGCGTACACATGGTGAAGCGTATATTCAAGCGCCTGCGTCTGCCGCTGGGCGAAGAGATGCGCTATGTGGAGAAGATGGTGATGCTGCACATGAGGCCCATCATACTGGCCGAGGATGTGGTGACCGACAGCGCCGTGCGTCGACTGCTCTTCGAGGCTGGCGACGACATCGACGACCTGATGCTGCTCTGCAATGCCGACATCACCACCCGCAACGAAGAGAAGCAGCGCCGTCACCGCTCCAACTTCGAACTCGTCAAACGCAAACTCGTAGAACTCGAGGAGCGCGACCGCATACGCAATTTCCAGCCTCCTGTGAGCGGCGAGGATATAATGACCACCTTCGGCATCGGTCCCTGCCGCGAGATCGGCACCATCAAGGATGCCATCAAGGACGCCATCCTCGACGGACAGATACCCAACGAGCGCGACGCCGCCTGGAAGATGATGCTCCGCATGGGGAAAGAACTAGGACTGACAGTTAAGAGTTAAGAGTTATGAGTTATGAGTTATGAGTTATGAATTTGATGAATACAACCATTAACTCTTAATTCATAACTCTTAACTTTAATATTGCATCCTGCGGGTGCCGTCGGCAAGAACATCCTGCACCACCTGCGCCGTCATCTGCTTCAGTTCTTCGATGAACTGCGGGGCGCTGTATTTGTGGGCCTCGATGTCGCGCAACTTCTTCTCCCACTGGCCCGTCAGCTCGGCACTCTTCAGCAGTTCCTCCTGTATCACCCCTATCAAGGCTATGCCCGTGGGTGTGGGTTCGAGACTTTTGCGGATTTTCGAGATATACTGCCTTTTGTAGAGGGTTTCGATAATGGCGGCACGCGTCGACGGACGGCCGATGCCGTTGGCCTTCAGCGCGTCGCGCAGCTCCTCGTTCTCCACCGTCTTGCCTGCCGTTTCCATAGCACGCAGCAGCGTGGCCTCGGTGTAAGGCTTTGGCGGAGTGGTCTGCTTCTCGGCCAACTGCGGCTCGTGGGGACCGTGCTCACCTTTGTCGAACTTGGGCAGCACCTGCTCTTCCTCGTCGCCCTTCTTGCCCTCTTCGTCGGGTGTGGTGCCGCGTCCTCCAAAAACTGTACGCCAGCCCTCCTCCAGTATCTGCTTACCAGTAGCCTTAAACTCAGTTATGAGTTCTGAATTATGAGTTATGAGTTCTTTTTCAGCATCGGCATCACTCTTAACTTTTAACTCTTCATTCTTAACTGCTCCAAGCACGGTGGTGGTGCTGAACTTGCAGTCGGGGTAGAACACGGCGATGAAGCGGCGTGCTACAAGGTCGTATACACGCTTCTCGTCCATTGTAAGGCTAACGGTCTGCGGGTCGGTACCCGTAGGAATAATGGCATGGTGGTCGGTCACCTTCGAACTGTCGAACACCTTCTTGCTCTTCTTCAGCTTCTTGCCCATCAGGGGTTGTATGAGGGGCGCGTAAGGAGTGATACCCTGTAAGATACGCGGACACTTTGCATAGACGTCGTCTGAAAGATAAGTGGTGTCGACACGCGGATAGGTAGTGAGCTTCTTCTCGTAGAGACTCTGAATGTGCTTCAGCGTGTCGTCGGCCGAGAAGGAGTATTTCTTGTTGCACTCCACCTGCAGCGAGGTTAGGTCGAAGAGTCTCGGCGGCGCCTCGGTGCCGGCCTTCTGCTGTATGTCGGTCACCTCGAAGTCAGCCTGCTTGATGGCCTCCAGCGCTGTCTGTCCTTCTTCGGGCTTCTTTATCTTGCCCTTGGTGGAGGTGAACACCACGTTTCGGTAGACAGTTGAGAGAATCCAGTATTTCTCAGGCTTAAAGTCTTTTATCTCGAAGTGGCGCTTCACAATCATAGCCAGCGTGGGGGTCTGCACACGGCCTATCGAAAGCACCTGTCCTTTGGCCTGCGCAAAGCGTATGGTGTATAGGCGTGTGGCGTTCATGCCCAGCAGCCAGTCGCCGATGGCGCGACAGAGGCCTGCCTCGTAGAGGCTCTGGTATTCGTCCTGCGGCTTGAGGTTGGCGAAAGCCTCGCGGATGGCCTCCTCGGTGAGGCTCGACACCCACAGGCGCTGCACCGGACATTTGGCTCCGGCCTTCTGCATCACCCAGCGCTGGATGAGTTCACCCTCCTGCCCTGCATCGCCACAGTTGATGATGCCGTCGGCGGCCTGCATCAGACGCTCGATGACAGCGAACTGCTTCTTGTAGCCGTCGTTGTCTATCAGCTTGATGCCGAAGCGCGGCGGTATCATGGGCAGAGCCGAGACACTCCAGCGGCGCCACTGCTCACAATAGTCCTGCGGCTCCTTGAGGGTGCAAAGGTGGCCATAGGTCCAGGTCACCTGGTAGCCGTTGCCCTCGATATAGCCCTCGTGCGAGGCAGTAGCCCCCAGCACCTTGGCTATCTCGCGCGCCACACTCGGTTTCTCAGCAATACAAACGATCATATCTTTTATTAACGGCGAATTAGACGAATTATGCGAATTATTTTCACCCCATTTAATTATCAGCGAATTACTCTAATCATCGGCCAAAATTCGAGTAATTAGTTTCAAAGATCGCTGACCATATTTCGTTTAATTCGCACAATTCGCCGTTTTTACAAATTCCAGGGCAGCCCATTGTTCGCGCGACTTCTTGCCTTCCAGGGTCAAGCCTAGTTCGTTGGCCTTGGCAATGAGCACACCTTCGTCGGCACGGTAGAAACCGCTGAGCAACAGCGTGCCGCCAGGCTTGAGGGCTGCAGCGTAGCGGTCCATATCGGCAAGCAGGATGTTGCGGTTGATATTGGCAATGATGATGTCAAAGGTGCCCTGGATGGAGTTGGCATCGCCAAGCTTGAGGACAATCTCCACTCCATTCGAGGCGGCGTTCTCACGAGCATTGTTGAAGGCCCACTCGTCGATGTCGACACCCTCCACATAGCTTGCCCCGCGCATCTTGGCCAGGATGCCCAGCACGGCGGTACCGCAGCCCATGTCGAGCACCCGCTTGCCTACCATATCCAGCTCGGCGACATAGCTGAGCATCATGTATGTGGTGGGGTGATGGGCGGTACCGAAACTCATCTTGGGCTCTATGATTAGCTCGTAGTCGACATCTGTGCGGTGGGGATGGAACGGTGCGCGCACCCAGACGCTGCCGCCGTCGTACTGTACGAGGACGGCCTGGTGACCTTTCTCCCATTCCGCATTCCAGTCCTTGTCTTCCATCTCCGCAGCCTTGTACTGTAGCGGCACAGGGAATGCCTGCACCGTGGCGGCAAGCCATTGCGGGTCATACTGTGAAGCCTGCACGTAAGCCTGCAATCCGTCCTTCGTCTCCACGAAACTCTCGTAGGGGCCTTCGTTGCCGAGGGCGTCAACCAGCATGTCGCGCCAGAGGCTGGTGTCGTCCATAGTAAAACTAACTTCGATATACTTCATATTTTTCAACTTTCAATTTTCAATTCCCACGGGTATTCCACCTTTGTCAGGAACAGGCCGCATGCCGGCATGCTGACGCCTGCCGCACAGCGGTCTTTCTTCTCTATTATCTCGCGCATGCCGTCGATGGAGAGCTTGCCGCGCCCCACGTCGAGCAGCGTGCCCGTCACCGAGCGTACCATATTGCGCAGGAAGCGGTTGCTGCGTATGGTGAAAACCCAACCGCCCTCTTCCTCGGTCCATTCGGCATGTGTCAGGTGGCAGATGTTCGTCTTCACCTGCGTGTGGAGCTTGGCGAAGGAGGTGAAGTCCTCGTACTCCATCAGCACGCGGGCGGCCTCGTTCATGAGGGCGATGTCGGGCTTGAAGTATAAGCGGCAATACTGTCCTTGGCGGAACGGCAGACGGCGGTCACTGACGTGGTACTGGTAGGTGCGCGCGGTGGCGTCGAAGCGCGCATGGGCATTGTCGGCCACCGGGAAGATGTCGTAGATGGCTATATCCGGCGGCAGCAGGTTGTTGAGTTTGAACACCAGCTGACTGCAGTCGACGGCCCCTTCGGCGTCGAAGTGTGCGTAGAAGTCGCTGGCGTGCACGCCCGTGTCCGTACGGCCGCAACCCACCACGGCAATCTTCTGCCGCAGCAGTGTGGAGAGTGCCTTCTCGATGGTCAGCTGCACCGTCGGCAGCTCCGGTTGCGTCTGCCACCCGTTGTAATTCGCACCGTTATAGGCCAGATGTATGAAATAGCGTCCCATAATTCAAGGTGCAAAGATACGAAAAATATACGACATGGTGAAATGCCCCAACAATATTGCTTGTTTTGCATTGTACTATAGCATATTGGTCTTTATTGGTTTTGCTCCCCTTTTGCTTCCCTGCTGCTCCCCTTTTTCGTGCCTCCATGTTACATACGCCTTAGACACAACGCGAATCCGTTGTGCCTATAACCGGATTAATAACAACGTATACAAGGCAATCTATGCTTTTTCCGAAAGAACAATTCTTTCTTTTGCCGTACTTTATGCTTTTAATAACATACCGCCGGCCAATACCCTACAACAGGTGATAGTTGGTTGCGTAGACAAGTGCTTCCGAGATATTCGACACTCCCAATTTAGAAAATACGTGCTTGCGGTACATTTTCACAGTATCTATCGACCGGAACATCCTATCTGCAATTTCGCGCATCGTATATCCCTGTGCCGTCAGATAGAGCATCGACCGCTCATCCTGTGTCAGTTCCACAGGCTCTTCTTGACAAACCCAGCTGTGTTCATCGAACGAATAATACATCCTGTTTGTAGAATTACCGATGGTGGCTGTTATATGCCCCGGACGGTTGTGAGCCGAATGCGACACCATACAAAGAGCCAACCAGACACGTCCTTCCGAGTCTTTTGCAAGTGGTGTCACCTTATGGTTCACCAGCACCGGACGCTGATATATCATAAACCGGAAATTGCACGAGATTGTATACGTATCGTCGTCCTTGAAGCCCATCTCCCGGTTTGACCTAAACAACGCCGCAATCAACTCGGCCATCATAGCCCTATCCTCTTGCGGAGTATTTTCAATCAACAATCGGTATCCTTTTGCCAACACCTCTTCTTTCGGATGGTTCAATAGCACCAACGGGCTGTCCGACGCATACAGAAAATTCTTACGGAACATGTCGGATATGATAACCCCCTGATCCGTAACACGGGCAAAAGTCTTTGCAGCCTCTATCATAGGCGCAATCGACCGATAGTCGGCTTCCGTAATTCCTTTGGGCGAAGGTATAGCGTTCAATATGTCAGACACATAATCCATTCTTTCAGGTCTTTTCGACAATGCAAAAATACAAAAAATATTTCCTCAACACTGCCAAAAACGCCTGTCATCCCTCCTCAATTTCGAAAGAAATACCCATTTGGGTATTGCCGTCGAAGTTAAATGGTGCTATTTTTGCAAATTGAACAAAAGATTATTCAAACAACGAAACACCTATCAATCAAGCATCTATAACCATGAAGCAGACACTCAAAACATTATCCCCACTGGTTCTGTCGCTGCTTATGCTGACCACCGCATGCACTGGCTACAAAGCCGGTTTCACCTTTGAGGAAGAATCCAACGGTATTACCTTCCGATACGAAGTCGTGGTATCCCACACCAACTATGTGCGTGTATTCCCCGTTACCGGAGCAAATCTGGTTGAAGGCAGCATCGCCATTCCTGCCACAATCGAATACGAAGATACCCGATTCGTCGTCTCGCAGATTGGGCATGGAGCCTTCCTCAACTACAACCGTATTACTTCAATCACCCTGCCCCCGAGCATCTCCACCATCGAAGACTCCGCCTTCAAGAATTGCACCTCGCTCGCCACAATCAACACCCCGCAACCACTGTCTGTCATTGGCGCTTATGCTTTTGAGAACTGCAGCAGCCTGCAATCGTTCGACTTCGACGCATCCATCTCTACTTTGGGCAAAGGGTGCTTTATGGGCTGTTCGTCGCTCCGCGAGGCTGTGTTCCCCTCTTCTTTCACCTCCATACCCGACATGGCATTCTACGGATGCGCCTTGTTTTCAGCCATACAGCTTCCACCTACTATTATGAACATTGGCCACGATGCATTCCATGGTTGCATCAATGCCACCGAACTCACCTTCGGCAGTTCGGTGCAAACCATCGGCCAGCGTGCTTTCGCCGATTGCGGAAACATCCGAGCCATTTCTATTTCCACTCCGACACCTCCGGCCTGCTACCCAACCACCTTTGAAGGCATCGCTTCCGACATTCCGGTTACCGTTCCCATGCCACATGTGGCCGACTATCAGAATGCAGCCGGCTGGAATCACTTCACCAACTTCATAGGGACATATTAAGCACACTTATCCATTATACAAATACGCGTCGGGTGGACATATACCCGACGCGTATTTGTTTTTATCTGCAAGCTCAATAAAGAAGAAAGCAACCGATTTCTCGGTTGCTTTTGTACCGCATATCAGAGTCGAACTGATGATCTTCTGCGTGAGAGGCAGATGTCCTGGACCACTAGACGAATGCGGCAGTTCTTTAGTCTTTTGGGCGCTTTTACCTGTCAAAAGCGGGTGCAAAAGTACGAACATTTTTTGGACTGGCAAAACTTTTTTTCGTTTTTCGTTTCACGTTTTACGTTTCACATTATTTGTCAAGCAATTACAACATAATAAAAATTCAGCACCTTACTTTCAATCTCCAACTTTTACCGTCTGTGCAGGAGCTATTGCACGGAATTCGGGGGCATACATGCACTGCATGGTGACGGGTCCTGCCATAAAGTGGCCAGGATTAGTGACATAGACCTCATACTCGAAGTAGTACTTGCCTTTGTCGATATGCTCCACATAGCAGCGCGTGTCGGTATTGTTAACTGTCACATAGTAGCTTAAACCATCCATCCAGCGCCATCCGGCACGTGTGCTCAAGGGCTCCATGCACGACGGACGGCCGTCGATGAGCTCGAGGTAATCCATGGCGCGGTCGCAGGTGATGTCTATACGCACTTTCACGCGGTCGCCGACCTTGAGGGTGCCGTCATATATATAGGTGCGCTTGAGCTTGATGCCCATCTCGGAGGATGGTATCTTGTCCATGTCGTCGGCGAACTGATAGTAGACAGCGCCCCAGGCTATGCCGTCGTCTTGCTTACGCAAAGTGATGAGAGATGAGTGATTAGTGATTAGTGAATCCAATCCGCTTCCGGTCCACCGCTGCGAACGGTAGCCCTCGGCGCCCTTGCTCTCCGCCGTCATCTCGGTGCCGAAGACAGTCAGGCCCACCGCGTCAGCCCCACTCTTAACTCTCAACTCATCATTCTCAACTGTCAGTGCCTTGATAGCTTCGGTTGTGGCGGCATCGTTGCCCCAATGGGTGGTCTTTTTCTGCTTGAGCAGCCACTGCTGCATGAGGCCTATGGTGTTGCGATCCTGCGGGGTAATCTCGGCGAAGGCCTGTATCAGCAGTGCCTGCGTCTCGATGGGGCGCTGGTACCAGAACCATCCGCTGGTGTTGTCGCGCCAGTACATGCCCATCTCGTCGCTGGTGAGGGCTTTCTCCTTGATGCGGCGCAGCAGGTCGAGGGCCGCCTTCTTGTCGCCATGGCGGTGGAAGATGAGTGCCAGCTGGGCCTGCGTGTAGAGGTTCTCGTAGCCTTTGTAGCCCTTGAGGGCGTTGTCGTAGTAGAACTTGTATGCCTCGGTAGTGGCCTTGCCATAGAACGAGCGGGTGTAGAGGTAGTCGATGTCGGTGGGCTGCCACTTATATCCCTTCTTCAGGTAGGGTTTAATCCAGCGGTCGTAGTAGCGCTGCTGCTCGCGGTCGATATAGGCAAGAGCACAATCTAGTGAGGAATGAGGAATGAGGAATGAGGAGTTCTGTCGTGATGGGGAAGCGGTGGTTCGCTTCAGCACACTCTGGGTCACCCACAGGCTGCTCTGGCCTTCGGGCATCCAGCTCCAACCACCGTCGGCGTTCTGCAGGCCGGCGAGCTTGGTGGCTGTAGCCTGCAACTCGGCATCGATGCGGCCGGCATCGAAGTAGTTCTTCACGGCTGCCATCTGCTCTTCTTCGCTCTGTGCGTCCTGCACCCACGGCGTGGCCTTGAGCAGGGTCTGCTTAACGTCGTCGTTCATGTTCAGGCGGGAGGTGGTGGTTTCTTCTAGTTTTTCTAGATTTTCTAGAATATCTAGATTATCTAGAATATTTTTCCCGAGGGTGTTGATGTAGAGTTGGCTGGCGAGGTAGAGGGTCGAGGGGTTCTCCATGGTCTTGAGGTAAGGCATGCATTTGATGGCGAGCCAGATGGGGTCGCTGGTCACCTCGGCGGCCACCAGTCGCGGCTCGCGGCTGTCGCTGCCGACGAGGAACTCGGGCATCGAATAGTGCTTCTCCCCAGCCCCGTTGATATACATGGCCTGACTGATGGTCACGGCCTGACGGTTGGTGACCACGGGCACCTGTCCTTGCTCGCCGTCGCTTAGGGTACCGTCGTCGGTGTGGCAGACAGCCACAATGCGGTAGGTTGCGACATAGACGCCCTGCGGCACCTCGACGGGGAAGGTCACCTGTGCGGCATCCTTCACCTTCACCTCCTCGGTATGGTGGCAGATGGTGTCGCCCGTAGCAGCATCAGTAAGCACAAATAACACCTCCACTGGAAATTCCTCATTCCTAATTCCTAATTCCTCATTATTAAGCACCACCTTGGCCATCAGCGCCAGCGAGTCGCCGCTGCGCAGGAAGCGCGACATGTTGGGCTGCACCATAAGGGGCTTGGCGGTGACGAGGGTGCGGTCGAGGGTTCCTATCTTGACGTCGCGGGTGACGGCCAGACCTTTGACATTCCAGCGCGTGAGCAGTTCGGGCACCGTGAAGCGATAAGTCACCGTGCCGTCGGCGTCGGTGTGCAGCTTGGGGGCGAAGAAAGCCAGCGTGTTGAGGTTGGTGCGCACCTGAGGTTCCTCACCTGCAGCGGCGCCGCCGGCAGCAGCCCCCTCGACAATCTCCACGGCTTCAAGTTTGCTGGCATTTCGTGCCATAGGGGCAACCGCCATATCGAGACTCTCCTCTTCCATTTCCACTTCGTCTGCAATAACGGAAAGTTCAACCGCCGCCTGGTTGGCAACAGCTGCCGACTTATACATGCGGCGGCCGCGCCATGAGTTATAGTACGGCAGCGCCTCCTTGAGGGTCCACATCGAAGTATAGCCGCCCTGATAGTAGAGGCGCCGGTATTCGTTAAGCCAATGGCCGATGCCGCCTGTGACATGCAGCGGACTGATGCCGAAGGAGTAGTTCGTCCTCCACGGCGAGAAGCCCCACGCCCGCGTACTACCATACGAGTTCAACGCATCATCGTACATCGTCAGAATCAATGAGGAGTGAGGAGTGAGGAGTGAGGAATTATCCTTGACGGATATAGTCCATTCTTCTTGTTCGCCGGGCAACAGCTTGTCGCGGAAGGTGGCAATGTCGACCTTCAGCTGCTTGTGGCTGAACGGCACATCGACGCGCTGCTGCCACTGGCACTCGACGCCTTCGCGCACGCTGAAGAGGTCGATCTGGAAGCCGCCGAGCATAGAGCTGTCGACAGGTATCTCGATGCTGCGTATCTCGTCGGATAGACGAACGAGGCTGAAATCGCGCACCTCGTTGCCTATGCGCAGCATATAGTACACCTCCACATCCTTGAAGCGCGAGCCGAAGCGCAGATGCGCCGTCTCGCCCACCTCGACCTTGGTCTTCTCCACCTCGGCCCACAGCAGCCGCTGCGACGGCACCTTGCGGGCGTCGGGGGCTATATAGGTGAGGTGTTCCGTAAGCGTGTCGGCCCCTTCAGCACTAACGGTAACCCTGTAGACACCGCTCTCGCCGTTCCAGCCCTTCGAGGCCACTGGCCAGCTGGCAGGGTCGTTATACTCGTTGCCGTAGGCCAGCAGCGGGAAAGCCTTGTGCCACTCGGCCTCGGACATCGTGTGGTGCACACCCTCGTGGAGCAGCGGATGGTCGAGCCGCGGCTCGGCGGGTTGACGCAACAGCTCAACACTTGTCTTCACCTCGCCGGGGAGCGGGTTGCCGTTGATGTCGACATGCTTCACCTTGAGGTTGTCGGGCGTGCTGCCGCCCTCGAGGTACACGAAAGCGCTGGTGTAGCCCACACGCAGGCTGCTGACGGCATTGTGGCTCTCGCCGTTGAGGTCGGTGACATCCACATGCACCACATATTCGAACGAAGGCTTCGTGGAGAGCTCGACGCTGCTGTCGGGTTCGGGGGTGAAGACGACGCTGAAGCTGCCGTCGGCGGCGGTGGCAGTCTCGCCGCTGGCCACCTCGCTCTCGTTGTAGAAACTGTCATAGAACCACCAGCAGCGGTGGAGCTGGCGCCGCACCACACGGTACTGCACACGGGCACCGCTCACCGGCACCGCGCTGTAGCTCGCCGCAAGGCCCTGCATGGTGCAGGACTGCCCGAAACGCGGCGCCGAGCCTGTGGCAGCGTCGAGGGTGACCATGAACTTCGGCTGCTTGTATTCCTCCACGCGGACATGCTCCCAAAGCTGCACTCTGCCGTCGCACTTGATAAAGAAAGTGCCTGCTATGCGGTCGGTGGGGACCACGAAGCTGGTATTGGCAACGCCGAAATCATCGGTCGTCAGGTCAGCTGTGTCGACCTCCTGGTCGTTGGGGTCGGAGAACGTAAGCTTCAGCCGTTCGCCATTGGCCACCTCGGCTTCCAAGCCATCGGTGCGGTAAACCACCACTGCCACCTGTACCGTGTCGCCGGGCTTGTAGATGGGGCGGTCGGTGCGCACCTCGGCGTCCAGGCGCATCGCCGTGTCGGGCTTGCTGTCGTTGCTGTTGTAGCGTGCCGTAAGGCGGTAGCCGTTGCGCTCGACGGCAATCTGGTCGCCCCACCGCGACTTCTCGTAAGCCAACCGGTAGCGGCCATAGCGGTCGGTAACGGCCGTAGCCATCACGGTGACCTTATTGTTATACTCTTTGCGCTCCACGCGCACCTCCTGTCCCGCTATCGGACGGCCTGTGCGGCGGTCGAGCAGCATGCCCTCGCACCCATTGTCGGACGAGCCGACGCCATAGCACTGCACCAGCAGCATCTCCGTGCTGTTCACCGCGTAGACCATGAAGCCGTCGGTCTTGAAATCCTCGCTCGGCGACACCATCAGCAGCCAGCGGCCCGCAGGCAACGCCGGCAGCGACACATAGCTCTCGGCATACTTGTGCTCCTTGCCGCTCTCCACCTTCCACTCGCCACTCGCCACCTTCTTGGCCGCCAGCAGCTTGCCTTTGGCCTTGTCGCTCCAAGAGTAGTCCTCGGTGCCGTCCTTTCCTTCGGTGTATTTGACGATGCGGTAGTACAGCTTGTCGACATTGCGGTGGCGCACCCGCTGCAGGCTGGGCTGCCCGGGAACGACCATGAGGCTGCTCGTCTCCATGTCCACGCGCTTCTGCTTAATCTCGTTGGC
The DNA here is from genome assembly GCA_017524785.1 of Bacteroidales bacterium. Lineage (GTDB taxonomy): Bacteria > Bacteroidota > Bacteroidia > Bacteroidales > P3 > Colimorpha. The sequence continues at coordinate 18,213 of JAFXUY010000108.1, forward strand.
GAGGTTGGCGCAATCTATGCCGCCCTCGCTCTTGGGCGCCAGCGCGACGGCAGTGTCGCAGTAGCGCAACGCCGTCAGATGGTCGCCCTTGCCGTTGCACAATCGGGCGGCACGATGGTAGAGCAAAGTATAATAGGGGCTCTTCGTGCCGCGGAACTTCGCTATCGACTCGGCGATGCGCTCGAGCGTCAGCGGGTGGTTGGGCACATTGGAGAGATAGTCGAGCAGGCGGTTCTCGTAGAAGATGCGTATGTCGTCGCCGTCGCCGTCGTGGAACTCCGCCTGCATGCGCTGCAGCTCGACGCGCCGCTGATCGGTAGTCTTCTCATAGTCGCCCAATATACGCACCACCACCACGTCGTAGGCCGTGGGGGTCATCCCCACACCCTTCTCGGCGTTGCAATACATCTTTATCTGCTCCACCGGTGTCCGCTGCAGCACCTCGCTGTAGGCCAGGGCCGAGTCGTACTCGCCAAGGAACGTGTAGCAGAGGGCCTTGTCGACACCCTCCAGGCGCGGCAGCAACTCGCGGTAGCGGGCCTCGGCGCTGTCGCGGGCCTCCTCCTGGTAGCAGGCGGCGGCCTGCGACATGTGGTAGGCGGCAGCCAGCAGGTTGCGGCCGCCGTTGTACTCCTTCTCGGCCAGTTCGTAGGCGCTCTTGTACGAGCCGTCGCCCATCAGGCGGTCGAAGCGTGTCCAGATATCCTGTGCCGTGCTGTTCATGGTGAATGATGCTGCTATTGCAACAAGAACGAATATACGTTTCATATCAATACATTTCACTAGTCCATATTAGTACCGTCAACCCGCGGGTTATTGCAACAACTAGGGGCGTACACCAGTGTACGCCCCTATTATTCTACTGGCCAGTGTCTGCTCGACTATTGGACGTCGCCCAGCTTGCCGGTGATAATCAGTTCAACCTTCACGCCGCTGAAGCCGGCGCCCTTCTCCAACGCCGCCGAGGCGGCACGCTTGATTTCGTTCTTGGTCATGCCCGACACGGTGATGCGGTCGGCCTTGATGCCCTTGTCGACGAAATACTGCTTCACGGCCTTGGCCCTCTCGAGCGAGAGGAGCATGTCGGCCTCGGTGTTCACGCCGTAGCTCTGCACGTAGCCCTTCACCAGGAAAGTGATGTCGGGGTGGTTGCGGAACATGGCCACATAGTTGATGAGCACCGAGTCGTAGTTGGCTATCAGCGTAGCCTCGCCGTCCTCGAAATAGATGTCCTTGATGGGGAACGAGGAGCCGCGCTCGGTGCGTTCGAGGCGGAACATCATCATCGTGTCGCCGCGGAGCATCAGCTCGCGGGCGTTGAACTCCTTGAACACCGAGAAGTAGCCGTCGCGTTTGGCATAGAGGGTGTAGTTGAAGCCCGGGACAAACTTGATCTTGCCGCCGCGGTAGTGCTGGTCCTTCACTATGGGGCGCTCGATGCCGCCGGCGCCGCGCTCGATAATCATCAGGTCGACGTCGACATAGCGGCGGGCCTTGCGGTCGTAGAACACCACGAGGGGCTCGTAGGCGTCGGCGTGCACACTGACGGTAATGGTGTGCCCCATGCCGTTGCCCGACACGTTGTCGAGCACGATGTAGTATTCCTCGCCCATCTTCACGGGGATAGACTTGACAAAGCCGCCATACTGCTTCTTGGTGAGCATCTTGTCCTTGGCATCGACGCGCATGCCGATGTGTGGCTTTGCGGCAGCCTCCATCTCGAAGGCCGGCAGGTCGGACTGCTTGGGTTTGGCGGTGCCGGCAGCCTTGTTCTTGTTCTTGTTGCTGCCGCTCTGGAGGGCGCTGACGCCCAGGGCCACGCTGTCCACGCTGCCCATGTTCACCGCCAGGGGGTTCACCTTGTTCTGCATCACCTGGTTCGAGAAGTAGGCTCCGGTGTTCCTGTACACCAGGAAGTCATAGTCGTCCCATTCGCTGCGCTGCACGATGCTGATCTCCAGCATGCCGTTGTAGGGGGCCTTGAACTTGTACCACACCGAGTTGTGCTCACGCTCGAAGATGTTCGGGTGCTGCTTGTCGGCGACAATCTCCTGCACGCGGCCGGCCCCCATAGGCATCGTCGTCGGGCCGTAGGGCTTGTCGTTCTGCAGCGGGATGGCGAACATGCAGTCGTTCGAGTTGTAGGGAAGTTCAATCTCCGACGGCTTCTGCTCGGCAGGGGCTGCGCTCTTCTTGGGGGACGCTTTCTTGTCGGCAGGTTTCTGCGCCGTGGTCTTGGGCTTTCTGGGAGGACGCTTGTTGGCCTGAGCCTGCACGTCGACGGCCGTCCCGGCCACCAGCATACACATTGCCACCACTGCCACCAGGCGGCTCCACTTTATAGGTTTAAATAGCATTATATTACGCATAATTGCACTATTTTTCAAAATGCAAACTTACAAAATAATTTCCAACCTGCAAAAATATTTTTCGCACCGTAGACACAACCCGTTGCATATCAACACTATAAAAATAAACAATTACATATTATTAACGTTTATGCGCCAACCAACAGCCATTGGGAGCAAGGCTGCGGAGCCTTTTTGGCAGCTGCCGCCTTCATGCTGCGTCAGGCCCGCCGCGCCAGCGGCACGGAAAAAGCATCAGCCCCCGGCAATGTGGCTTTTGGGCCCCCGGCAAAGAGCCTGATGGCCAGCGCAGAGCAGACAACAGGTCTTACTCAACTCTTACTCACCTCAATCTACTCTATTAGACAAAAATTACTCGAGTAGGCAATAAGTAGTCGAAAACAACGTTATCGGCATAAAATAATAGATTAAAAATACCTGATTATGGCCAAACAGACAGCAGGATACATGGGGGGCTTCAGCGGAAAGCTCGGACCCGCAGTGGGTTACATGTGGAACGGGAGGTGGTGCCTGCGAGCCCACCAGCCCTCGGTGCGCAATCCGCGCACGGCGGCACAGATGGCGCACCGCGCCATGTTCAAGCACCAGGTGCAGACGGCGTCGAAGCTCTACGGCGTGCTCAACAAGACGATGCTCGCGCTGGCGCGCGAGAACCACATGACGGTGTACAACCTCTTCGTGAGCTGCAACCAGCACGCTTTCAGCGAGGTTGACGGAGTGCCGACGACCGACTACAGCACCTTGCGCCTGAGCCTGGGCGAGGTGGCGCCGGTCGAGGAGGCGCAGCTGACGCTGACGGAGCACAACGTGGTGAATGTGCGCTTCGGCCGCGGCGCTGGCGACTGGCACGACTACGTGTACATGTATGTCTATGTGCCTGAGCTGGAGGCTGAGTTTTTCTCGCTGCCCGTCTACCGCGGCGACCGCCGTGTGTCGGCGGCGCTGCCCGACAGCTTCGCCGGATGCGAGGCGCATGTGTATCTGCTTGTAAGCGACGAAGAAGGCGGCTGGGCCGAGACGGTCTACGCCGGATGCCTGAACGGCGGCGACGAGGGCGGACAGGAAAGCCCTACCGACGCACCTAACGCCATGGCAGGCAACAGCTTGCAGGCCGGCACGACCAATGGTGGCGGCACGGCGGCCGACCACACCGCCACGGCGGCAGAAATACAGGCCACAGACAACAGTAAAGAAACAGGCAAAACACAAGCGCGGCAGCTACCGCCCGACTGACCGCCAGCCCCTGAGCAACAGCCCATGACCACCGTGCCGACAAGCCCCGCGAGGGCGAAGTGTACGCGGCGGGGATAACTTTTTTGTTGCATGTGTAAAAGTTTTTGTATCTTTGCAATACTAAAATAGTAGAAAACTTAAACAACCAACGACATGAAACGCATTGCAATTTTGATGGTTACAGTCCTTCTGGGACTCTCGGCGACAGCCTCATCGGTCCACTACTTCACCCGCAGCCAGGCTGAACGGGCAGTGAACTACCTCAACAGGCAGAACGAACTGATGATCTACTGCGGCTACGATTATGAAATCGAGACCTACGTCCTGATAAACGAAATCTGGGCCGAACGCATCAACTCGGCCTACTACGAGCTGTGGATCTACGGCTACGACGCCTACACCGGCGACGAAATCTACATGCCGCTCGAACTGCAGTGCGTATGGCTCTACGGCGCCGGCCACATGTACAACGCAGCCCAGTATCTGCGCTTCCGCGCCACGGTGCGCACACCGTCGATACGCTGGTTTGTGCCGCCCTACCACCCCTACACCCGCGTGATGCACCGTCCGGGCTTCGTGCGCAGCTACCACTACGACATCCACTGCCACGGCTGGATGCCGCCCTCGCACCCCGCCTACCACGGCCCGCACCACCACCCGCACCACCCGCTGCCCCCCTACTATGACCGCACCCCGCAAGCTCCCGCCCCCGCTCCCACCACGGCATGGACTCCCGGCGTAGACCGTCCGCAGATTTCCACCACCCAGCGCACCACCAGCGGCGGCACCACCACCACCCGCAGCACCAGCGGCACCGCCAACGAGACCCGCAGCAGCGGCACCCCGGCCAACACCCGCACCAATAGCGGCACCACCAACAGCAACACGCGCTCGACCAGCGGCACCTCGACCAACACCCGCTCGACCAGCGGCACCTCGACCAACACCCGCTCGACCAGCGGCACCTCGACCAACACCCGCTC
>JAFXUY010000109.1 GCA_017524785.1 Bacteroidales bacterium
CCTTTCCACGGCAGTGAGTCGATGGTGTCGGCCAGGTGCAGCACCTCTTGCCACTGCTCCGGGGTCAGCCGTATCTTGTCGTGTTGATAGACCTTTAGGTGATATTTGTGGCTTCTTGACGAGTATTGCCTGTAGCAAGAGTATTTATGTGCTGTGGGATGCCCTTTCTCCATGTCAACACGTATCAGAGTGGAGCCGGATCCGGGCAGGTGGTCTATCAGCATACGTATCGCAGTGTCGCCTCTCATGTGCCACAGGTCTGGCTCTTTGAGTTGGCGGAAATAGTAGGTATAACTTTGGCAACTTTGCAACGCCCTCTCGGTGTAGAGCAGCAGGTGCTGGCTGTAGTCGGTTTCCCATCCGGGGCCGAGGTTTGCGTTGTGGGCACCGCTCTGCATGGGGACATAGTACTCCGATGTGTCTGGCGGGACGATGGCTTCGTCGTGGCGGAACCCCAGATAATGCTCAAGCTGCACTATGGGGTAGTATAGGTATTCCTTGCCTTCCTGCCAGTATAGGCTGTAGAGGATGGCCAGTGCGCTGTCTGCACTATGTGGGAAGGTCGGCGTGCGCAGCTCCGTATTCTCGTCCCATTCCGGGTAGGGGAAGTAGGGGTTGGTATAGCCGAAATTGCAGTAGATGAAATCTTGATAGTAAATTCTCGCCCTCTCCTCATCAGTCTTGGCTTGCTGCATTCTTTCCCGCTGGTTCTCATGGAAGTTTTTGTCGTTGCGCCGCTGGATGGAGTCTTTTGGCAGGGGACGCAGCCAGACGGTGCCGGGGAAAGCGCTGAAGGTGTCGGTGTAGTAGTTGTGGTGCGACACGAAAACACGCAGATCGCTATCTTCCGGGCGGTAGTGTACTGTATAATTTCCGTCTCTGTCCGCCTCTCCCGTCAGGGTATGGGTTACTTTCGCATAGGGTATCGGCTTGCCGGTCTCGGCGTCAACCACCCTGCCTGTGAGGCCGGAATTTTGTGCCACGACTGACAGTGGCAGTAGTAATAGTATTAGAAATGCTTTCTTCATTGTGCCTGAGAATAGATGTCTTTCCGCACGCGGATGGCTTGCAGCAGGCCGCGCAGGGTGAGGAAGACCATGAAGGCTATCCATAGTACATTGTTCCAGGTGTGCTCGTTGCCTTCTGCACCGAGATGATATTTCAGTCCGTAGTAGACGGCGAAGAAGGCGGCCGTGGCCACGAACATGGCGTTGCGCATGGTGCGCGTGGCGGTGGCGCCGATGAAGATGCCGTCGAAGAGGAATGCCGCGAAGCCGCAGACGGGTATGACCAGCACCCACGTCATATAGTCGTGGGCGGCGGCAATGACATCCTGCTGGTCGGTGAAGATGTGCAGGAACTGGTTGCCGAAGGCAGCATAAAGGCCTGTGAACACGACGGTTAGTGCCATGCCCCACATTATGAGCAGTCGCACGGCGAGCTTCAGGTGGCGTTTCTGTTTGGCACCAATGTGGCGTCCCACAAGGCTCTCGCCGGCATAGGCAAAGCCGTCCATGATGTAGCTAAACAGGGTGAAGAACTGCAATAGCAGTGCATCTACGGCCAGTATCTGGTCGCTGATGTGGCTCGAGGCTGCGGTGATGAAGGTGAAGACACCGGAGAGGCAGAGGGTGCGGAGGAAGATGTCGCCGTTCACCTTGAAGAAGCGGAGCATGTCGTTCCATCGCAGGGCCTCCTTGAGAGTGGAGAACGGAGAGTGGAGAGCGGAGAGATGCGGGTCGTGGTGGAGTCGGCGGCGGAGGAAGATGATGCCCAGCGCGAGGCCGGTGTAGTTGGCCAGCACGGTGCCCAATGCCACGCCGAAGATGTCCCACTTGAGCACCACCACGAAGAGCAGCGACAACGCTATGTTGACGCAGTTCAGCGCAATGGCTATCCACATCGGCGTCTTCGAGTCCTGCATCCCGATGAACCACCCCTTGATGGCATAAAGTCCAAGCGTGGCGGGAGCGGCCCAGATGCGGACGAAGAAGTAGGTCAGTGCAAGCCCCATGACATGGCTGCTGCTCTCGAAGATATAGGGGACAGCCAGCGAGATGGGCCATTGCAATGCTATGATTAGCAGGGCTATGGAGAGGGCGATGGTGCAGGCTCGGATTAGTATCTTCACTGCCTCGTCCCACTTCTCGGCGCCGAAGGCCTGTGCTGTGAGGCCGCTGGTGCCCATGCGCAGGAAGCCGAAGTTCCAGTAGATGAGGTTGAATATCTGCGTACCTATGGCGATGGCGCCGATATGGTCGCCCGAGAGGTGCCCCACAATGGCCATGTCCACCATGCCGAGCAGCGGCACGGTGATGTTGGTTATGATGTTGGGCAAAGCCAGCCCTAGGATGCGCTTGTTCATTCTGGCATTATTATCCGGGTTTGTGCACAATTGAGCACCCTGCGCGATGACTTGTCGCTGACGAAGGCCACTATGTTGCAGTTCTCCAGCTTGATAGTGGGGTCGCTCACCGTGTAGGTCACGGTGGTCTTCCTGGCCTCGCCGGCGGCACCGGTGCAGTCGATGTCGGCACCCCACACGTCGGTAATCACGTCGCGTAGCATGTGGTTGTGTACATATTCATCTTCGATGCTGTTGTCAGGCAGTATCTGCTTGTAGGCCAGCGAGTCCTCGGTCAAGGCCAGCGTCAGCGTCAGCGGCTGGGAATAGTTCTGCGCAAAGACGATGCTGGCTGTAATCTCCAGTTTGCCGTTACCCTCACTGTCTTCGGCCGTGACCTCGATGCCCACCACGGGGCTTGCGCCGATGGCCGTGCTGATGTCGGCTGTGATGTTGTCCATCGAGCCGCTGTACTGCTTGGCCTTGTCGCGGTTGAGGTAGGCTGCCGGTATGGCGTTGATGCCGAAATAGTTGTCCCACGTTGTGCCGTCGTCGGTGCGCAGATCTGGCTGGTTAGGGAATGGTATTCCCTGTCCGGCGGGATGGTTGATGCTGATGACCGCCAGCTTGTCGCCAAACTGGTGATGCGCCGCGTCAAGCGTAGCGTCGGCCAGTGGGCAGTTGCTGCACTTGGGGCCGGTATACTTCTCGACGTAGGCGCGCTGCACAGCGTCGAACGACGTGCCCTGTTCCCATACAAGCGGGGCACCGGCGTAGATGGTGTAGTTCTCCGGCTCAATCTTGTCGCACCCGACAAGACAAATCAAACCAATAAGTCCAAAAAATATCTTTTTCATAAATTGTCTGTTTTATTTTCTATAACCCATAACCAATAACCTATAACCTCTCAGAAGCTAGTTGTCAAGCTGAAAGTCAGTCCGTTGCTGGCCGGCACCTGACGGCACACACCGCCGATGCACAGCAGACCCTCGCGCTGCTTGCCGTAGCCCAGCTGTAGGCGCGTGGCACCCACGTTGTAGCCGGCCG
>JAFXUY010000008.1 GCA_017524785.1 Bacteroidales bacterium
CCGTGATTATCAACGGCAAGACCTTCAAAGAGGGTGACCTGCTGAGCCTCAACGGCACCAAGGGTTATGTCTACGACGAAGAGGTGAAGATGATCAACGCCACCGAGAACCCCCTGTTCCAGCAGTTCATGAAGATTGTCGACAAGCACCGCAAGATGGGTGTGCGCACCAATGCCGACAACCCTGCCGACGCCCAGAAGGCCATCGACTTCGGCGCCGAAGGTATCGGTCTGTTCCGCATCGAGCACATGTTCTACGGCGAGAACAGCGAGAAGCCGCTGGAGAAACTGCGCAACATGATTCTGGCCAACACCAAGGAAGAGCGCATCGCCGCCCTCGACGAGCTGGAACCCTATATCCGCGAGAGTGCCAAGGGCACGCTGAAGGTTTTGGACGGCAAGCCCCTGACCTTCCGCCTGATGGATCCCCCGCTGCACGAGTTTGCCCCGCAGGGTGAAGAAAAGATGAAAGAGGCCGCCAAGCGCCTCGGCATCAGCTACGAGGATGTGAAGAAGCGCGTCGAGAGCCTCCACGAGGTGAACCCGATGATGGGTCTGCGCGGTGTGCGTCTGGGCATCATCTACAGCGAGATCACCCGCGTGCAGTTCCGTGCCCTGTTCAGCGCCACCTGCGAGCTGATGAAAGAAGGCAAGAACCCCATGCTCGAGATTATGGTCCCGCTGACCATCAATGCCGCCGAGCTGCGCCACCAGAAAGCCATCGCCAACGAGGTGAAGGAAGAGGTGGAGAAGAAATACGGCGTGAAGTTCGAGTATAAGTTCGGCACCATGATTGAGATTCCTCGCGCCGCCCTCGTCGCCAACCAGATTGCCGAGGTTGCCGAGTTCTTCAGCTTCGGTACCAACGACCTGACCCAGATGACTTTCGGCTTCAGCCGCGACGACGTCAACGCCATTGTGAAGACATACGTCGATGAGAAGATTATCCCCGCCGACCCGTTCAACTCGTTCGACCAGGAAGGCGTAGGCCAGCTGGTGAAGATTGGTATCGAGCGTGGCCGTTCGACTCGCGCCAACCTGAAGTGCGGCGTCTGCGGTGAGCACGGTGGCGACCCCACTGCCGCCGAGTTCTTCTACAAGGCCGGCATGAACTACGTCAGCTGCTCGCCCTTCCGTGTCCCTGTGGCCCGCCTCGCCGCCGCCCAGGCCGCCATCAAGGAAGCCCGTGGAAAATAAAAGTTGAAAATTGAAAATTGAAATATTATGGTTGACAAGATAAAGAAAGACCTCGAAGTGCTGGGCATCACCGGCGTGAAGAATATCCATTACAACCCCTCGTACGAGGAGCTGTTCGAGATGGAGATGGACCCCAAGCTGACCGGCTACGACAAAGGCCAGCTCACCGAGCTTGACGCCATCAACGTGATGACCGGCATCTACACCGGCCGCTCGCCCAAAGACAAATACATCGTCATGGACGAGAACTCGAAGGACACCGTGTGGTGGACCACCCCCGAGTATAAGAACGACAACCACCCGATGAGCGAGCAGGTATGGGCCCATGTGAAAGACTTGGCCTGCAAAGAACTCTGCAACAAGGAGCTCTTTGTGGTCGACGCTTTCTGCGGCGCCAACAAAGACACCCGTATTGCCGTGCGCTTCATAATGGAGGTTGCATGGCAGGCCCACTTTGTGCGCAACATGTTCATCAAGCCCTCCGACGAAGACCTTAAGGACTTCAAGCCCAGCTTCACCGTCTATGCCGCTTCGAAAGCAAAGGTCGACGACTATCAGGCCCTGGGTCTGAACAGCGACACCTGCGTGGCCTTCAACGTCAGCAGCCGTGAGCAGGTGATCCTCAACACCTGGTACGGTGGCGAGATGAAGAAGGGTATGTTCAGCATGATGAACTACTACCTGCCCCTGAAGGGTATCGCCGCCATGCACTGCTCGGCCAACACCGACATGAAGGGTGAGCATACCGCCATATTCTTCGGCCTCTCGGGCACCGGCAAGACCACCCTCAGCACAGATCCCAAGCGCTTGCTTATTGGCGACGACGAGCATGGTTGGGACGACGAAGGTGTCTTCAACTTCGAGGGCGGCTGCTATGCCAAGGTCATCAACCTCGACAAAGAGAGCGAGCCGGACATCTACAATGCCATTCGTCGCAACGCCCTGTTGGAGAACGTCACAGTCGCTGCCGATGGCAAGATAAACTTCGCCGACAAGAGCGTCACGGAGAATACCCGAGTGAGCTATCCGATAGACCATATTGAAAAGATAGTTGAGCCGGTGCACGGCAAGAGTGCCGGTCCTGCCGCCGAGAACGTCATCTTCCTCTCGGCCGACGCTTTCGGTGTGCTGCCTCCCGTGAGCATCCTCACCCCCGAACAGTGCAAGTACTACTTCCTCAGCGGCTTCACCGCAAAGTTGGCAGGCACCGAGCGCGGCATAACCGAGCCGACGCCCACTTTCAGCGCTTGCTTCGGCCAGGCTTTCCTCGAACTGCACCCCACCAAGTATGCTGAGGAACTGGTGAAACGCATGGAGAAGAGCGGCGCCAAGGCCTATCTGGTCAACACCGGCTGGAACGGCACCGGCAAGCGTATATCCATTAAAGATACACGCGGAATCATCGATGCCATCCTCGACGGCAGCATCCTAAAGGCCGAGACCAAGAAGATACCGTATTTCGACTTCGAGGTTCCCACTTCGCTCCCTGGCGTCGACCCGAAGATTCTCGACCCACGCGACACCTATGCCGATGCCAAGATGTGGGACAAGAAGGCACGCGACCTTGCCGACCGCTTCGTGAAGAACTTCGTCAAGTTCACCTACAATGAAGCCGGCAAGGCACTTGTTGCCGCTGGCCCTAAACTGTAAAAGCAAAACAAATAAGTTCGACAAATGAAACGCCTATTCATACTCCTCCTTGCTATTGGGTTCTGTGGTAGCACTTTGGCATACGACTTCAAGGTGCCAGTGAAAGGCTACACGCTATATTTCACTATTATCGATGAAGACGACAACGCCGTTGAAATCACGTCGCCTATGGCCGACGGCAACTACAGGTGGATGGGGTATACTGTACCCGGCGGAGTGCTTGAGATTCCTGCCGAGGTGGAGTATGAGGGAGTTCGCTACACTGTGGTGTCGGTAGGCGAGAGAGCCTTTTCTGGTGTTGCCGAGATTACAGGCTTGCTGCTGCCCAAGACCGTTACCGAAATAGGTCCTTATGCTTTCAGTTACTGCACTGCATTAAGTGGCACGGTGACTATCGGCGAGGAGATTGTCGCCATAGGACGGTCGGCATTCTACGGATGCGGCAGCATCACGGCTGTTAACTTTAACGCCGTGAACTGCGAGTCGATGGGCGGTACCCGTAGCGGCACAGTCTTTGGCAACTGTCGTTCGTTGAGCAGAATTACCTTCGGCTCGCGTGTGAAGCGTATTCCCGACTATGCCTTTGCCGGCATGGATGCTTTGCAGTTTGAATGGAATATGCCGCGCGACCTCGAATACATGGGTGAGTATGCTTTTGCCTACTGCAACTCCATCTACGGCGCCTTGCGGCTGCCCGAAGGGGTGAAAAGGGTGGGGGCCTATGCTTTTGCCCAGTGCCATTCGATGCGACAGCTGGAGATTCCGGCACGTATCCAGAACATCGACCAGCGGGCATTCTACCAGTGTGTGAACCTTTCGCAGATAAAGGTTTATGCCATGGTGCCCCCATCGGTCGGAGCTGATGCTTTCCTGGGTATCGGTGGAGCTGTGATGTATGTGCCATGCATAAGTGTTGACCGCTACCGTCAGGCATCGGAGTGGAACCGTATATACAACATACGTGCCATGGAGCCTTGTACGCTCGACATCTATGCCACCGTAAACAATCCCGCTGCCGGCTCTATCTTCGGCGACGGCAACTACCGAGTGGGCGACACCGCCACCTTGGTGGCAGTCTGCCATGCAGGCTACGGCTTCAAGGGCTGGAGCGACGGTA